>CAYNDN010000001.1:0-13171 GCA_964395075.1 uncultured Lentimicrobiaceae bacterium
CAGCGTGCTTTGGAAAATGGCATGACCGTTGAAAAACTTTTTGAGCTGCTTGAGCAGATACCATCAGGAAAACCAAAAGTTATCATGACATACATAAATCCTGTGTTCAGGTTTGGTATTGAAAGGTTTTGCGAAATGGCTGCCAAATCTGGGATTGATGGCATGATCATCCCTGACCTGCCTTTTGAGGAATTTGAAAATGAGTACCTGGAAATCTTCAGGAAAAACAACCTGCATTATATTCCACTCATAACCGATAAAACCACTGATGCAAGGCTTGAAATGGCCACAAGAATCGGTTCAGGATTTATCTATCTGGCATCAGCACACATTATCACCGGAAGTAAAACAGGTTTGGAGTTTTCTGAGGATTTTAAAAATAAAATCAGAGTACTGCAAAAGAGTTTACCGGTTATGATTGGTTTTGGCATCCGGAATCACGACCAGTACAAGGCTGCCTCGGAAATCAGTACTGGTGCAATTATCGGGTCGGCATTTATCCAGGCACTGGAAAAATCAGGAGATGTTTACCTGGAAACGATTGATTTTGTGAAAAAGATTAAAAAAGCAGGCAGTCAGCAGTGAACATTAGGCAGTCGGCAGTTAGGTTACAAAACGATTGACATTTAACGAATAACGAATAACGTTTTGCGAATAACAAAATTATCATGATCATACAACTTGAAAACACCATAAACGCAGATCAGAAATCCGACATTACCGGTCAAATTTCTGACATCGGATTTAAATTGAAAAATATTAAAACCCAAAATGCCGACTACCTTATTGCAATCGGTAAGCCGGAATTTGATATTCGGACTATCGGAAACAAGGCTGGCGTGGCGGATGTTTTTGCCGTAAACGACACCCATGAGCTGGTTTCGAACAAATGGAAAGTTTCGCCAACCATTATTGATCTGTGTGATGGCGAAACCATTGGAGGCAACGACCTGTGTGTGATGGCCGGGCCATGCTCCATCGAAAATGAAGAGCAGGTGAAACAAATGGCGGAGTTTCTTTCGAAACATGAAATTGGCGTGATGCGTGGCGGAGTTTTCAAACCGCGGAGTTCTCCATATGCATTCCGTGGGGTAGGTATTGAAGGATTGAAGTATTTTTCGGCGATTTGCAAAGAGCATGGGTTGAAAATAATTTCGGAGGTGATGCACGATAACCAAATTGAACCCATGTGTGAATATGTGGATATCTTCCAGGTTGGTGCCCGGAATTCACAAAACTTCAATCTTTTGGATGCCCTCGGGAAAGTTGGTAAACCGGTTATGATAAAGCGGGGTATTTCCGGTACGCTGGATGAACTGCTTTACTCGGCTGAATACATTTTTGCGGGGGGCAACGAAAAGATCATCCTGTGTGAGCGGGGCATCCGCACTTTTGAAAAGGAATACCGCAACACCCTGGATCTAAATGCAGTCCCCACCTTGAAAGCAAAAACACATTTACCTGTAATTGTTGATCCTTCTCACGGGACCGGGAAACGCCACCTGGTAGAAACCATGGCTCTCGCGGGAATCATGAGTGGGGCTGATGGCATTATGGTAGAAATTCATAAAACTCCTGAAAACGCCCTCTCGGACGGAGCCCAAAGCTTAACACTACCCCAGAGCGAAACACTATTCAAAAAAATGAAAGCCACCTGGGAATTCAGAGGGAAGGTGAATAATGGGGTTTAGGTTAGGAAGTTTTGAGTTATGAGTAGTGAGTTAGGAGTAGCGAATTATGAATTAAGTTTCGAATTACGAATTTAGAGTTACGAATAACCAAATTCTGACTAACAGTTTTATAAAGTATTGGAAATCACTAGTTTTATTTTGAGTCATAAATATGGTTTTTTAAGCAGACCTCTCAGTCGCAAGCTCCTTCGAGGTGACATTATCGTAGTTGTTTTTGGGGAGGGTACGGAAAGCGCGAAGCACTTTCCGTACCCTCCCCTCTCAAAGCTAAAACAATTGTCATTTCGACCGGAAAATTTTTGCAAGCAAAAATTTGAAGGGAGAAATCTATTTCTTTTATGGATGCTCCAAGGAACGAGGTTCCCCCAAGTTAGTCAAAGAAATTAATGCTCCCGGGAAATCCGGGATGAATTTGGGGAATAACGAATAGCGAGTTACGAATAACTCAATAACTTAACCTCTTTACCCGCCGCTTACAAGATGCAGCACGGTTACCTCATCTCCATCTTTAATGGAAACCTCTCCACGCTTGTCCTTTTTTACCAGGTTGCCGTTGAGTTTGGTAACCAGCATTTTAAAGGTAAAATTCTTTTTTTTGATGAGTTCATCAAAAGTCATTGTGGTTTCTTCAAAAGATTCGGGGCGGTTATTTAAAGTGATATTCATAAAACGATGTTTTTTTCGTCGTTCAACAAAATACTCAAAGCGGTATTGGCCTGCATGTATGCTACTATTCCTACACGGGGCGCCAGCGGTGGAAGCTCTTCGGCAATTTCGCTGATACCATCTCCGCAAACATATAGGTTTTTACCAATTTTGGTTGTTTTGATACTGTTGTTTTTACCCCATCCGGCCATGCCACTACCAATGATTAAAGGCTTTTCCGGAAATGATTCGGTGCAGGTTTCGATGATCATTTGCTTCATTTCGGCCAGATCAAATGCCTCAATTATCAAATCACAATCACCGAAAATATTTTGAATTTCTTTGGTGCCTAATTTCAGATCGTAGGGCTTAACTTCAACAAAAGGATTGATATAGTTGATATTATCGGAAAGTGCGAATACTTTTTTTTGGCCAACCTGCTCATAAAAATAATACTGTCGGGTAAGGTTTGAAGTATCAACCGTATCAAAATCTGCCAATATCATTTTGCCAACTCCCAGCCTTGCCAGGGCAACTGCACAATTCGATCCGAGGCCTCCACAGCCTGCAATCCCTACAATCTTGGTTTTAAGGATGTTTTGTATTTGGGTTATATTCATTTATCTAATTTGTATTATTCACAAAAATATAGTTTCAATTACCGCGTACTTTAGTGCGCGGGTAAAGAGCGTATTTGGGACATCAGGTTAAAAATCCTGTAAATTTTTTGTTTTTCAATTTGAAAAATTTATAGGATTTTATGCTATTCATTATTAGTTTTTCAACCGCGCACTAAAGTACGCGGTAATTAATTCATATCAAATTGAATAGATCAGGACAACCATGAAAATTGTTGTAAATGTACGCATTTTCCGGTTTCAAATCCTTACAGCATAATCTTTACCCATTTTAAATAATCACGAAAACCCACAATAGCAAGGCTTTCAGACGTTATGCACCACTATGCATGTTGGATGCCCTGATTTTCATATTATTGCAAGGAATCCAAAAAAATTATTTTTGTGAAATCACTAACAGACAAGCAATAAATCAAACTAAACAAATAATTATGGAAGTTGCAGAACTCAAAAAAATGCACAAAATGCTCAATGAGTGGTCCTACGACTGGAAACCACTCGAAAAGGGCTACACAGACAAAATTCTTTACGTAAACGTATCCGATAATCGTATCGCGGAAAAGGATGTGGATCCGATGATGAAAGAAAAGTTTATCGGCGGGCGTGGTTATGGCCTGAAACTTTTATGGGACGCCACAAAACCCGACACCAAATGGACCGATCCTGAAAATGAGATCAACATCTCTTCAGGACCCATCGGTGGGATTACCCAGTACTCCGGAACCGGAAAATCAATATGTGTTTCCATCTCACCGCAAACCGACATTCCTATCGACAGCAACGTTGGTGGTTTCTTCGGGCCGTTTCTCAAGTTCTCAGGTTTCGATGCTATTGAAATCCAGGGAAAAGCTGAAAAAGATGTGATCATTTACATCGACGGCATTAACCACAAGGTGGAAATTATGGAAGCACCATACATCGATGTTCAGGACAGCCATGTACTTGGCGAAGTGCTAACAGAAATGTATGCCGACGACGAAAGAGATAAGAAAAACATTGGTATTGTTTCTTCAGGAGCTGCCGCCGATAATTCGCTCATCGGTATGCTTAACTTTACTTTTTACGATCCAAAACGTAAGCTTGTTCGCCTAAAGCAGGCCGGCCGTGGTGGTATCGGAACAGTTTTCAGAGATAAAAAGATCAAAGCTATCGTTTGTAAAATTCCTGGTGTAAAAGGTAACCTGAACAATGTTGTTGACCTGAAAGCCATCATGGAACGCGGAAAGCGGTTCAACAAGGAAATGCGTGATCTCGATGATTCTCAGGCCGAAATGCGCACAAAAGGTACGGCTCACCTGGTGAACATTATGAATGATTATGATCTACTGCCGGTTAACAATTATAAGTTTGGTTCACATCCGGATGCTGATAAAATTCACTCAGAAGTTTGGAAAACAAAATTCACACAGGGAATTCCTGATGGATGCTGGATTGGCTGCAACATGGCCTGCGCTAAAGGTGTGGATGAGTTTGAACTGAAAACCGGGCCTTACAAAGGACAAAAAGTGATTGTTGACGGGCCGGAATACGAAAACGCTGGTGGTCTGGGATCCAACTGTGGCATTTTTGATCCTGACTATATCATCGAATCTAACTTTTACTGCGACACCTACGGTATTTGTACGATTACCTGGGGAACGCTCGTGGCTTTCATCATGGAGTGCTACGAAAACGGAATCCTGAATAAGGAAAGAACCGGCGGCCTTGAGCTCAACTTTGGAAATGCTGAGGCAGCTATGGAATTGATGCATCAGCTTGCACGCGGAGAGGGCTTTGGAATGATTGCCGGACAGGGTGTTCGTAAGATGAAAGAAATTTTTGCCGAAAAAGGCTGGGGCGATCCTATTTTTATGTTTGATATCGGAATGGAAGTAAAAGGCCTTGAATATTCAGAATATGTTTCCAAAGAATCATTGGCACAGCAAGGTGGTTTTGCCCTAACCAACAAAGGTCCGCAGCACGATGAAGCATGGCTGATTTTTATGGATATGGTGAACAACCAAATCCCCACTTTCGAAGATAAAGCTGAAGCATTGCACTACTTCCCCATGTTCCGTACGTGGTTTGGCCTTGCAGGACTGTGCAAACTTCCGTGGAATGATGTTGAACCTGAAAACAATGCCGAAACGGATGAACCCGCAAAGGTTCCTGAGCACGTGGATAATTACGTAACCATTTTTAAAGCTGTAACTGGTAAGGATTTCGACAAGCACGAAATGATCCGTCAATCAGAGCGTGTTTATAACTTCCAGCGTATTTTCAACCTGCGTCGGGGATACGGAACCCGCCAATTTGATGCACAGCCTTATCGCGCAGCAGGCCCGGTTACTGTTGAGGAATTCGAATCACGCCAGGAACGTTACGACAAGCAGTTGAAAGAGATCGTTGGTTTTGATCCGGAAGGAAAAACCACCGAAGAAAAGATGGCTGCTTTACGTACTTACCGCGAAAGCCAGTACGAACAACTGATTGATGCAGTTTACAAACGTCGTGGCTGGACTAAAAATGGTGTCCCGAAAATTGATCATCTCAAAGAGTTGGGCATGGATCTTACTGAATTGATCGAAGTTGTGAAAGATCATCAGGAATAATCTGAATACGTATAAACTGTCAGACAATTTATTGGTGCTAAAAAAATCAAGATTTTTAAGTAATAAAAAACGCTTTAAAAAACCGGAAAATTGTCTGACAGTTAAGCGGAGATTTGCAAAAGCAGGTCTCCGTTTTTTTTGTTTAATTCGTTGATGAGTTATTCATTATTTGGGAAACAGATCATTGTTTTTCTAATAACCATTAACATTAACCACCTTCTCCGCCCTCAACATATGTTTTTTCCCTGAAGGGCCAGGTAGGCGTTTCACCGAAAATCCCACTGCTCTAAGATTTTGTTTCACAAGCCCTTTTGAAGAATAAGTTACCAGGATTCCTCCAGGTTTCAGGGTGGTGTACATTTTCTTAAAGACCTCCCCGGTCCAAAGTTCAGGTTGCACATCCGGGGCAAAAGCATCAAAATAAACCAGGTGGAAATGGTTTTCGGGTAACTCAGCATTTTGAATTTTTAAATGATGTTTTGTTAATGAAAACGCTTCTGTGATTTTTATCTCTTTTCCCCATTCAGCCCGATGAATTCCATCGAAAATCAAATTTGAACCATCTTTGGTAATCAACTGAGGATAATTTAATTTTTGGATCACTTCATTTTCCAAAGGAAAGGCTTCGATGCCCCAATATATAATTTGTTGATCCCGGCTTTCGATAGCTGTCAGCAAAGCATTCAACCCTGTACCAAATCCTACTTCCAGAATATTGATTTCTTTTTTTTGATCAAAAAAAATTAATCCGGCATCAATAAAAACATGCATGGATTCCTGAAGGGCTCCAAAGGCTGAGTGGTAATGCTCATCCAGTTCGGGCACATAAAGGGTGTGGGAGCCGTCTTTGGTTTTTTTGATTTCGATCAATTTGTGGTATTGGAAATTATTTATACATTTATTGCGCAAAGATAATATGGTAAGCTATGATAGAAAAATTACGTCTCGAAGACATCCTGTTTCTCGACATTGAAACCGTTCCTCAGTTTCCTCATTACGATGAAATACCTGATAATCTCAAATTGCTTTGGGATAAAAAAGCCGGATATCTAACTAATTCGGAGGAGGATACATCAGAATCACTTTACACGCGGGCAGGCATTTATGCAGAATTCGGCAAGATTATCTGCATTTCAACAGGTATTATTCACGAAGACTCCTTCCGGGTAAAATCTTTTTATGGTGATGATGAAAAGATTTTTTTGACAGAGTTTGCTGATATGCTCAACAGGTATTACAACCGGCCTACGCATCTGCTTTGCGGGCACAACGGGAAAGAGTTTGATTTTCCGTACATCGCACGCCGTTTGCTTGTTAACGGAATCCGGTTGCCAAAAATCCTAAATCTGCACGGCAAAAAGCCCTGGGAAATTCAACACCTCGACACCATGGAACTTTGGCGGTTTGGCGATTACAAGAATTTCACATCACTGCAACTGCTCACCACCATTTTTGATATTCCCAGTCCGAAAGACGATATCGATGGCAGCATGGTTGGCGAAGTTTACTGGAAGGAGAAAAACCTGGAGCGGATTGTGGAATATTGCCAGAAAGACACCCTTGCCGTGGCACAACTTCTCCTGCGGTATCTTGGAAAACCACTGATTGAAGAAAAAGATATTGTTATTCCTTAGCCTCAATAATTCATAAAAATATAGCAGGAGAGTTTAAAGGTGGAAATATATTTTGCCCCGTCATTTATGGCGGGGTTAAATGATTAACAAGCAATAACTTAATCAAAATCCAGAAAAATTTGAAAATTGAAAACTACATTTTTCCAGATTTTGCCTCTTTTGAATCAGAAATTTTTTAATACCCCGCCATAAATGACGGGGCTATTGACTTTCATTGATTTCGGAAATAGTAATTGATATTTATGAATAGGCCAAGTTAGGGGATTTCATTTTACTGATGCCAAATAATTTACATTCATTCTATCTTTCTGTATCACGAAAACAGGTAAATTTGTGGTATGAGATATTCATTATGAACCCAGGAGATTTTTTACATTGATAACCAAACCCAGTGAGTTATGAAATCATACAAAGAAATTGCAGACGAGATTCTTGGAAACGCTGTAATTGCAGGGGCTGTATTTAATCAGTTCAACCAGCAGCAGACCGATGAAATAGTGAAAAGCGTTTACAAGGCAGGTTTCGAAAACCGTGTAAAGCTGGCCAAAATGGCTGCTGAAGAAACTGAGATCGGCGTATGGCAGCACAAAGTGATCAAAAATGTTGTAGGTACGCATTTGGTTTTCGAAAGTATCAAGCACGAGCGAACCGCCGGTATCATTTCAGAAGATCATAAAACAGGAGTGGGAGAGATTGCACAGCCCATCGGGCCAATCTTTAGTATTATTCCCGTAACCAATCCCACCTCAACTGTGATGTTTAAAATCATTATTGCTTTAAAATCCAGGAATCCCATCATTATCAGTCCGCCACGAAAAGCGCCAAAATCATGTACCGAAACAGCAAAAATTTGCTACGAAGCTGCACTGGCAGCAGGTGCACCAGAAGATTGCATCCAGATTTTGCCCGAAACAAACCGTGACCTTACCCACGAATTTATGATCCATCCCAAAACTGCTTTGATCCTTGCAACAGGAGGTACCGGACTTGTTCATGCGGCCTACAGCTCCGGAAATCCTGCTCTTGGGGTTGGGCCTGGCAATGTGCCGGTGTTTGTGGACAGAAGCGCAGATATTTCCTATGCTGTGGACAGTATCATCAATTCAAAAACTTTTGATAACGGAACAATATGTGCCAGTGAGCAGGCCATCGTTTGCGAAAAATCACTTGCACCATCACTTAGGGCTGAATTTGAGAATAAGCATTGTTATTTTTTAAATGACGACCAGATTGCAAAACTTGAAAAAGTGGTCTTCAACCATGAAAAAGGTATTATGAGTGGTGACATCGTAGGGAAACCAGTTCAGTTCATAGCTGACCTTGCCGGGATTTCTGTTCCTGTTGATACCAAAATTATGATTGCATCTCAAGCAAAACTGGGAAAAGAATATCCGCTTTCCCAGGAAATCCTCGCACCCATCCTGGCATTTTATGAATGCGATGAATATGGTGAGGCCATAAAACATTGTATTGATTTAAATTACCTTGGCGGAATTGGGCATACAGCATGTATTTATGCCAATGATGAAAAAAGGATTAAAGACTTTTCGCAGGTAATGAATGCCGGTAGATTGATGGTGAATACACCCTCTGTTCATGGTGCTGTCGGTGGAATGTTCAACAACCTGCACACCTCATTTACCCTGGGTTGTGGCAGTGGCGGCAAAAACATAACCACCGAAAATGTTACCGCCCATCACCTGATAAATATTCAGCGGGTATGCAGGCCCAGGAAAAACGAGCAATGGTTTGCATTTAACCAGGAGAATTTCCTGAACGATGCATACGGTTATGAAAAATTTCAGAAAGAGTATTTCAAAAACTTTTAATCACACAAATCATGGCAGCATATATTTTTAACCATCATCAAAACATCCTCAATTGTAAATTCACCGGTAAACTCGACACGGAGTTGTCGATGAAAATACAGAAAGAGCTTGAATTTGAAGTGGATGAAAAACTTCAAAAAGAGCATACCGAAACATTCAGGGTAGTATTCGACTTTAAGGAAGTTGATTTTGTAACCTCGGCATTTATAAGGCTTTGTATTTTGATTGCAAAAAAAGCCGGTAAAACCAATTTCTCGATTACCGGCACCAATCCCCTTATTAAAAAGACCTTTAAAATTGCAGGACTAGAACAGGAACTGAACATATCATAAAATCAGAATAACACTATGAGGCGTTTATTTTTTTCAACTGTTTTTACGCTACTGGCTATTTGTGCATTTTCGCAGTTGGCGTACAACGATTATTTTACCGATGCCACCATGCGGGTGGATTATTTCCACACCGGAACTGCCGAGGAAGAGCATTTTTCGGTTGATCGGATTACAAACGATGGAAAGTGGGCCGGGAGCAATACCCAATTACTTGATAACCTGAACCGTGGACTCTACTTTTTTGAAATCAGGGATGCTGAATCAGGCGAACCAATTTACAGCCGTGGATTTGCAAGTATTTTTGGTGAATGGCAAACCATCCCGGAAGCCAAAAAACAATGGGGTACATTTCATGAATCGGTGCGATTTCCGTGGCCGGAATATCCGGTAACACTGGCCATTTTAAAAAGGGATACCGAAAATGAATTCCAGGAGATGTGGACAACAGAAATTGACCCTGCATCCCGAAAGGTAAATCCGGCGAATTACCAAAGCCCATACAAAAGCTGGTCATTAATTGAAAATGGTGACCCAACGGAAAAGGTTGATATTGTTATTCTTGGAGATGGTTACAGCTTTGCGGAAATGAAAAAGTTCAGAAAAGACATCGAACGGCTCACGGCAGCACTTTTTGATGTTGAACCTTTCAAATCCAGAAAAAACGAATTTAATGTTTGGGCTGTTGAAACACCGGCAGCAGAAAGTGGCGTGAACAAACCCCATCCCGGTGTTTTTAAAAGAACTCCACTTTCAATGTCCTACAGCACCTTTGATTCAGAGCGGTATGCCCTGGCTTACGACAACCGGACCATCCGCGATGTAGCCTCCACCGTGCCTTATGATCATATGTTCATCCTGATCAACGAAAAAACATACGGTGGCGGTGGGATTTTTAACCTCTATTCCACGGTAGCTGTTGACAATAAGTTCTCGGAATACATTTTTGTTCATGAATTCGGGCATTCTTTTGCAGCTTTGGCTGATGAATATTACTCTTCCTCCGTTTCCTACGAAATTCCTGAGGCCACAATCGAACCCTGGGAGCCAAACGTAACCGCCCTCCTTGATCCCGAAAATCTGAAATGGAAAGACCTGGTGGAACCCGGCACGCCCATACCAACACCATGGGCCAAGGAGGAATTTGATGCCCACAGCATGGATATTCAGAAAGAACGCAAAGCACTGCGGGCTGCCAAAGTCCCGGAGGCTGAAGTGGAGGCGCTGTTTGAAAGGGAACGCAAAGAAATGCTGGAGATGATCAGCAAAATGGAATATAAAAATACCACCGGCGCTTTCGAGGGAGCAAATTACACTCAATATGGTCAGTATCGCTCCGCCATAGATTGCATCATGTTTACGCGCAACAAACAGGAATTTTGTTTGGAGCTAAAAAAAGTAAGGTATGATGAATCTGGTACGTGGATTAGTTTTGAAAACAAGTTTAAATAAAAAGCGGAGCAATAATTGCTCCGCGCTAGATAGACTTCGATTCAAAGAATCGCAAAAAGCCTTCTTTTAATGGAAACAAAAATATCAAAAATAATTTAAAAAAAACTTGTTTTTAATCATAGTATCTGACAGGTTTTGAAAACCTGTCAGGTTTAAAAATTTCATCATAATTTGAAATCACTGCCACATATATTATCGTTGATTTTCCTGATCCTGACGATTTCATGCTCATCGCAAAAATCTCAGGAAGCTTATCAGAATGTAAAGATTTTGTTGGATCGCTTGATTGAAAATCCATCATTGACAAATGCTTCTCTTGGTATAATAATATCTGATGCAAAAACCGGTGAAGTAACTGTGTCCCAGAATCCGGGCAAAAGTCTGATTCCTGCTTCCACACAGAAATTACTGATTGCCGGGGCCGCTCTGGAAACATTTGGAGCCGGCCATACTTTCACTACATCACTTTATTATTCAGGGCAAATTGATGCCAATGGTACGATTCAGGGCGATATTGTTATTCACGGCGGTGGAGATCCGGTGCTCGGTTCAGAACGTTTCGCTGAACATTACGGCGATATAATTGCAAGTATGGCCACTGCCATCCGGGAGGCCGGTATCCGAAAAATTGATGGGAAAATCATTGGGGATGGAAGCTATTTCGGCAGGCCAACAATCCCCGACACCTGGATTTGGGAAGACATCGGGAATTACTACGGTGGCCCGGCGTATGGACTGAACATTTTTGAGAACACTTACAAGATAACCTTTTCATCGGGTGACCCATTCAGCCTGACCCAAATCACCCGTGTGGAACCTGCATTGCCGGGCATCGCATTTAAGAACTTAGTTACAGCAGCATCCAACAACCGCGACAATGCATATATCTACGGAAGTTATCTCTCGCCAACCCGTGAGATCAGGGGCACCATACCTGCTCATCGCGAAAGTTTCACCATCAAAGGAGCCGTTCCGGATCCGCCGCTTCTGGCAGCGACCCTGCTTAATCAGGAACTGACGGAAAGTGGCATTCCGGTTGCCGGAACTCCCGAAAGTGTGTGGGTGAAGATAGATGAGAAAATCCTGATGAAACTCCTTGATATCCATTCTCCACCAATGTCCCAAATCGTCAATCAACTCAATACTAAGAGCATCAACCTGTATGCAGAAACCCTGTTGCTGCATCTGGCAAAAGCAAAAACCGAAAATATTTCAGTTGAAACAGGCTGTCATGCGCTGGCAGAATTCTGGTCAGCCAGGGGAATGGACACCACGGGTTTGTTTTTAGAGGATGCCAGCGGGCTGTCACGCGCCAATGCCATCACCCCGGCGCAGATGGCTTTCTTGCTTCTTTACATGAAAAATCAAAGTCAGGTTTCCGAAGCTTTTATAGAGTCTTTGCCGGAAGCAGGAGAATCAGGAAGCCTGATCAACGCCTTCACCAGCGTGAAAGGGAAATTCAGGGCCAAATCCGGGTACATGTTGCGGGTGCTGAATTACGCAGGATATATTGAAACGGCTTCGGGTAAAAATCTGATTGTGGTTTTGATGGTGAATAATTACATCTGCTCAGGTTCGGAGATGCGAAAGCTTTGGGAGGGTTTTACAGATGAAATATACAAATTGTACTGATGAAAAGTATTATAAAACTTTTAACATTGTTTTCTTTCTTTCTGGGTTTTTTCATTTCGTTGCTAAGCCTGTTTTTAATATTTGCCACAGCTTTTGAATACAGGCCACCAAAAAACCGGATAGCTGAAATTTTGAACGCACATAACGAAAATAAGGATTTGAATAACGAACTAACGCTCATATCCTGGAACATCGGCTATGCCGGCCTCGGAAAGGAAATGGACTTTTTTTATGATGGCGGAAAACAGGTGCGGCCATTAAAAAGTTTGAATCAGTCCTACCTGAATTCAATCCTGGAACTTATTGTTCAGAATAAGCAAGTTGATTTTTTTCTTTTGCAGGAAGTTGATGAAAAGTCCAAAAGATCGTACCGGGTAAACCAGGTAGAAAAAATCGCTGAAGCTTTACCCAATCATGCTTTTTCTTTTGCAAAAAACTACGATGTACCTTTCGTTCCGGTTCCACCAACCAATCCTATGGGAAAAGTAAAGTCCGGCTTGATGACATTGTCATTGATCAATCCTGAATCCTCCGAAAGAATTAGCTTTCCGGGAAATTTTGCCTGGCCCAAAAGTCTGTTTATGCTCGACCGTTGCTTTTTGGTTCAGCGCTTCAAAACCCCCCGTGCGCAGGAACTGGTTTTGGTCAATACCCACAATTCAGCATTCGACGATGGGGAATTACGCCAGCAGCAAATGGAAATGCTCAGAACTTTTGCCCTGGATGAATA
>CAYNDN010000001.1:13181-54743 GCA_964395075.1 uncultured Lentimicrobiaceae bacterium
AGGAAATTTTGTAATTGTTGGCGGCGACTGGAATCAAAACCCTCCCGGCTTTGACCCGGGCCTGGTCAAGTCGGGTGATATTGCTGTAAAAAATGACCTGGGAAGTATATCCACGGATTTTATGCCTGAAGGATGGATATGGGCTTTTGACGAAACATCACCATCCAATAGGTCTGTTGTTGAAACTTACCGCTATGGTAAATCGTTAACCACTACTATCGATTACTTCTTACTCTCACCAAATATTGAAAACCAATCAGTTGTGGTAAGTGACCTCCGGTTTGCATCTTCAGATCACAATCCTGTTTTCCTGACCATTTTGTTTAAAGAATAAAATTGTCGAATATTAAATTTCATTTGAAAAAAAATAATTTGAGGTAACACCGGTATTTATTGGCATGGAGAAAGATTTCATATAGGCACTTGATAAATCTCTGTTTAAATAATTTTGTTTTGCGTTTATTTTATTTACCTTTATGCCTCTCTTTCATGAAGTTCCTGTAAAAACACCTTAAAACTAATGAAGACAACTTCAATATCGATATGGTTAGCCGCCCTGTGGTTTTTGGTATCTCCTGCGTTTTCGGGAGAAGTATCCGCTGCTGTTTTATTGGGCGAAGATTGGGATAACCCTTTTTTGCAAAAGAACATTTCGTTTCAAAATATAGCTGAAGTTCCTGTAAACGCCAGTTTGTTTCCTGATAATAATTTGAAAGCACCTACATACCCTGATCCTTTTCCTGAAAGCGACAGTTTGGTGTTGTTTGCCGGAAATGATACAACAATTTGTCTTACGGGGCTTTACATTGAGGTATCTGGTGTTGCACAAAACTTTTATTATACTTCATGGGCAACCACAGGAGATGGTTTTTTTACCCAGGATACCAGTTTAAAAACCGAATATTTTCCCGGATTACAAGATATAGCCAATGGAGTAGCTGATATATATCTCGTAGGAATTATCGTAGAACCGCAATATGTGCAAATAATTGATTCTCTCAGAATTGAAATTGTCCAACCACCGGTTTGTTTTGCCGGAATTGATGATTTCTTATGCGAGGGCGACACATACCAGGCCAATGCAGAAGCCACCTCGTTTTCAGAATTAATATGGAATACATCCGGCGATGGTACTTTCGCTAACATCAACACTTTAAGCCCAACATATTTTCATGGCAGCAATGATTTAGCCAATGGCCAGGTTTTATTGGAGCTGGTTGCTTTTCCCAATGCCCCCTGCATTGTGCCTGATTTTAATCTGATGACATTGAATATTATTAAAAAGCCGATAGTGAATGCAGGGAACGACACCATTTTATGTGAAGGTCAAACCGTTCAACTGAATGCTGAGGTTATTAATGGGAATGGGGTTTTCTGGTCAAGTGCAGGTGATGGAACATTTACGGAAATGATGGTTGCTAATCCGGTTTATATTCCCGGTCCTGTGGACATTGAAAACGGAGGATGTATGCTGGCAGCAAATGTTGCTACGGTTTTTCCATGTGAGCCATGCCCGGGAGATAGTCTCTGGTTAGAAATAATCCCCCAACCTGATGTAAGTATAGGAGGCGACCAAACAATTTGTGAAAACGAACCACTTTCCTGTAATGCCACAGTTGAAAATTTTGAATCACTCCAATGGCAGGTACTTGGTGGAAATGGTTATTTTGAGGATGCATCCCAAATGAACACCATCTATCACCCCGGTGAACATGAAAAAACCACCGGCATGTTCTACATCATATTGATAGTAACTGCCGATCACCCATGTAATTCCGGAATCAGTGCTTTTTTTAAAGTTGACATCGTAAATCAGGCAATTATTTCAGGCGGGCCCGATCAGTTGATTTGCAGTACCGACACAGCAAATTTTTATAGCATGGGCCTGAATTTTGAAGATGTTTTTTGGGAAACAAACGGAGATGGTAGTTTTTTAGGAGATAACCAACTGAGCAGAAAATATGTTCCCGGAATTCAGGACATACAAAATGGTATTGTTGAAATATATATTTGTGCCACATCATCATCACCATGCGATGTGCTTATCTGCGATACGGTAGCGTTGTCGTTTCAACAACCTGCGGAAATTAATGCCGGACCCGATGTTTCAATATGTCAGGATGTTTTGTTGGCTGGTGAAGTTGAGCATTCAACACAAATTTATTGGAGCACAACAGGTGATGGAACTTTCGAAAATCAAAATGCTTTGGAAACGGTCTATCATGCAGGCACTGAAGATATTGAAAACCTAAATGTAACCTTGTCGCTGTTCGCTGAATCTCAGTCGCCCTGCGAAACACTGGTTTCAGATAACCTTTCATTAATCATCGACCGGCCTGTTCTGGAATTTGCTGAGTTATCAGATCAGGAAGTTTTTGCCGGCGAATCAGTAAGCATGAGTCTGTTAATAGCATCACAGCAGGAGGTTTCCTATCAGTGGTATCATAATGGCGATATTATTAATGGTCAAAATACATCCCAACTGGTCTTAAATAATTGTCAGCCCACGGAAGCGGGACGGTATTATTGCATGTATTGGAATGATTGCTTTAGTTATTGTGGCGATACTGCCATGATAACTGTTTATTCACCTTCATCGCAGATGATAGCATTTACCGATGGGTGGAATGCGGTGTCATCCTACGTTTTGCCTTCGTCCACTGAAATTGAGGTAGTTTTGTCGCCAATAATCGATGAAATTGTTATTTTATATGGTTCTGATGGGGTTTTTTATCCGGGTCAGGATGTTCAAACTTTTTCGAATTGGGATGATAACAAAGGGTATATTTTTAAAACCACATCTGCTGTTAACCTTAACATAAATGGATTTGTAAAGCATCCTGCTGATGAAGTTACCCTTCAGCCAGGGTGGTCCTTGCTTCCGGTTGCACAGGGCTGTCCGGTGGCACCAGATATTTTATTCGGTGATTTTTCACAGATAACAGTCATCAAGGAGGTAGGTGGGTATAGGATTTGCTGGCCAGACAATAATATTTTCACACTGGAAAATATAAATCCCGGAAAAGCTTATGAGGTTTTCAACGCTTCAGATGAAGACGTTACAATAACTTTTCCGGGATGTGATGATTGATGGTTAGTCTAATTAACCTTCTTTCCTGCTTTCGATCAATATTTCCAAAATTTTAATGCCGGCTTCGGTCACAACTGTTCCAGGGCCAAAAATAGCTACCGCACCAGCTTCATAAAGGAAGTTATAATCCTGGTGAGGGATCACACCACCCACAATAACCATGATGTCTTCACGACCCAGTTTTTCGAGTTCCTTAATAACCTGTGGAACAAGGGTTTTGTGCCCGGCAGCGAGGCTTGAAACGCCCAGCACGTGCACATCATTTTCTACGGCCTGGCGTGCAGCCTCTGCGGGGGTTTGGAATAATGGTCCGATGTCCACATCAAAACCAATGTCAGCATAGCCCGTTGAGACAACTTTTGCACCGCGGTCGTGGCCGTCCTGGCCCATTTTGGCAATCATGATCCGCGGACGCCGTCCTTCGATTTCTGCAAATTTGTTGGCCAGCTTTGTGGCTTTGGCGAATTTTTCGTCGCCTTTTGTCTCTGATGAATACACGCCTGAAATTGATCTGATTACTGCTTTATACCTTCCAAAAACTTTTTCGCATGCATCTGATATTTCTCCAAGTGATGCTCTGCGTTTAGCTGCTTCTATCGATAACTCCAGCAGGTTGCCTTCACCTGTTTCACAGGCTGTGGTAATTGCTGAAAGTGCTTCCTGAACAGCTTCTTCGTTGCGCTGTGCTCTTAGTTTTTTCAAACGCTCAATTTGGGATTTTCTTACAGCGGTATTGTCTACTTCAAGAATCTCCAGTGGATCTTCCTTTTCCAATCTGTATTTGTTCACACCTACGATGGTGTCTTTGTGGGAGTCGATCCTGGCTTGCTTACGGGCTGCAGCCTCTTCGATGCGCATTTTGGGCACACCGGTTTCAATGGCTTTGGCCATGCCGCCCAGTTTTTCAACCTCTTCAATCAGCTTCCAGGCTTTGTGGGCTATCTCATGGGTGAGTTTCTCAACATAATAAGAACCCGCCCATGGGTCAACAGCTTTCGTAATATCGGTTTCTTCCTGTATGTAGATTTGGGTATTCCTGGCAATCCTTGCCGAAAAGTCTGTGGGCAGTGCAATAGCTTCGTCAAGTGCATTGGTGTGCAGCGATTGTGTATGGCCAAGTGTAGCACCCATGGCTTCTACACATGTACGGGCAACGTTGTTGAATGGATCCTGCTCTGTAAGACTCCAGCCTGAAGTCTGGCTGTGGGTACGCAGGGCCATCGACTTGGGGTTTTTCGGGTTGAACCGCTTAACAATTTTTGCCCACAGCATTCTGGCTGCACGCATCTTGGCAATCTCCATAAAATGATTCATACCAATGGCCCAGAAAAAGGAGAGGCGCGGTGCGAATGAATCGATATCCATACCTGCTTCCACACCTTTTTTCAGGTATTCCAAACCATCGGCCAGTGTGTATGCCAGTTCAAGGTCGGCGGTGGCGCCGGCCTCCTGCATGTGATACCCTGAAATACTTATGGAATTGAATTTGGGCATGTTTTGCGAGGTATATTGAAAAATATCCGCAATAATGCGCATTGAAGGTAACGGTGGATAGATGTATGTGTTACGCACCATGAATTCTTTCAGGATGTCGTTCTGGATGGTACCTGTAAGCTGTTCCAGTTTTGCGCCCTGTTCAAGGCCGGCAACAATATAAAACGCCAGCACCGGAAGCACTGCACCATTCATTGTCATGGAAACCGACATTTTGTCAAGTGGTATCTGATCAAAAAGGATTTCCATATCGAGGATCGAATCCACGGCTACACCGGCTTTTCCCACATCGCCTTCTACGCGTGGGTGATCAGAATCGTAACCACGGTGAGTGGCGAGGTCAAAAGCAATAGACAAACCTTTTTGTCCTGCTGCCAGGTTCCGGCGGTAAAAAGCGTTGGATTCTTCCGCAGTTGAAAAACCTGCATACTGGCGGATAGTCCAGGGACGCATAACATACATGGTGGAGTATGGGCCGTGCAGGTATGGCGGGATACCGGCGGCATAGTCCAGGTGCTCCATTTTTTCCAGGTCGGCCTTGGTGTAAACTGACTTTACGGGAATCTGTTCCGGTGTGAGCCAGTTTTCTTCTATTTTATTTTCACGCTCCCATTGCTGTGCATCATATCCGGCACGTGGCGCTGATTTAATATCTATATTCTTGAAATTCGGTTTCATAAATTCAATTTTAAAAGGTTAAGCAATGCCAAGCATTTTCTGGAAGTTTGTTAATGTTTCCAGCACATTGGATTTAACATGAATGAAATGCTTCAATCCTTTTTTCTTGAGTTCATCGATGGTATCTTTTGGATATCCGGCAATGACCACGATGGCTTTTTCACCCATTTTTTCCAGAATATCAGGGGCAATCACCGGGTAGTCGTCATCTGTAGCGCAAACCACAACTATTTCGGCTTTGCTTTCCAGTGCAGCTTTAACGCCATCATCTACGGTTTTAAATCCGTTGTTGTCGATGATTTCGTAACCGGCGCAAGCAAAAAAGTTTCCTGAGAATTGTGACCTGGCACGGCGCATCGAGAGGCTGCCGTAAGTGAGCATGAATGCCGCCGGGCGCTTGTTTTTTCGTGAGAAAGTGTCAGTTTTGGCACGCATTTGCTCAAATGGCTGGGCTCCGCGATAGGGCTTCAGGGTTTCCACAATTGCATTTTCCATGGAGTAATCGGCTGGCTCCATTACTATGTCCCGGATGCTTTCATCAAGATGTTCTGTGTAATTGGGATACTGGTTCGATCCCACCAAAACTTTCTTGCGTGAAGCAATCGCTATGTTGCGGCCCTCAGCGTTTTCTTTGATTTGTTTCTGAATGATGCCTTTTTTGAATGCTTCGATAAACCCACCCTGATCATCAATTTCAAGAAAAAGCTTCCAGGCTTCTTCAATCAATGTATCTGTTAGGTTTTCGATGTAGTAGGAGCCGGCGCCCGGATCAACAATTTTATCAAGATAGGATTCCTCTTTCAACAGCAACTGCTGGTTGCGGGCAATGCGCTCCGAAAATTCGGTGGGTTGCTGATAAATGGCGTTAAACGGTTTTACGGTGAGTGAATTGGTTCCGCCAATAATCGCCGACATACTTTCGGTTGTTGAGCGGAGCATGTTCACATAGGGATCGTAAAGTGTTTTGTTCCAGTCGGCGGTAACCGAGTGGATGTGTGTGCGGGTGATTTCAGCGTTGGACGGGCCATAAGCATTCACCACTTTTGCCCATAGAAAGCGGGCAGCACGAACCTTGGCAATCTCCATAAAATAGCTTGATCCAACAGCAAAATGGAATTTGATGTTAGGGGCAATGTCATCTATGGAAATACCTTTTTCGGTGAGCCGGCTAAGGTACTCGTTTCCATACGCCATGGCAAAGGCCAGCTCCTGAACGATGTTTGATCCTGAGTTTTTAAAATGTGTAGCATTAACTGAAAGCGTACGGAAATGCGGGATGTGCTTGCTGTCTTCAATGATGCCGGCGCAATCCTCAAAATCCTGTTTTTCACTTATATAAAAGTTGCCACCAACTATCAGGTTGTTTATGGGGTCGAAGTTAACCGCACCATGAATTTTTTGCAAATCGCGGTTATATTTTTTAATCAGCTCCAGATAGATATTTAAAATGTTTGGTGCCTGTTTTCCGCAAGTAAAATTCACCTCCACAATCTGAGCATAGATGTTCTCCATCAGTTGCTCAATATCATCGGTCGAATATTCGTGGTTTTGATCCAGCACAAATCCCAGTGAATCAACACCCTTCATCAGGATATCAAGTGCTTTCTTATTGGCCTCTTTGATATCTTTTACAGCAATGTTCTGACGCACAAACCAGTTGTTTTCCTTTTTGCGGCCGCTGCGCACAAACGGAAAATCTCCGGGAAACACATCTAAATATCCAAGCTTTTCCAGGTCTTTTTTTCGGTAGTAAGGGTTTACCCTGAATCCCTCCGGAGTATGCCAAACAAGTTTATGCTCATAATCGGCACCTTTCAGGTCTTTGTTAATCACAGCTTCCCATTGTTCGGTGCTAACCGGAGGGAAGTTTTCGAAGAGCTTTTTTTGCTCCTCCTGCTTTTTGAAATCATCCATAATCAACCGCTTTGGTTTTATTTAATTTTGATGTTATATACTTAATAAACAACTTGTTTAATCTAAAACTGCCGGCAAAATTATAATAATAAGAATTGCGGTTTGAGAAGTTGTTGTTAAAGGCCTAACAATATCGGTTACAAAGTCTGACAGTGAAATGACCCGGATGGGATTCTAAAGTTAAACTGCTGTTTTGGATACGTTTCTGGTTTTTTGGAGTTCTTCAACATCTGTTTAGTCTATTAACCTTTCAGAAGCAATTTTTTATGGGGTTCAAACAGGGCGTCCATTGATTACTTTAAATGTTATTCTTTTAAAGCTGGCATCTGATAATTGAGCAAGTTCTTTGGCATACATGGCCTTGATCATTTCATGGGCGATCCTGAAATTTTCAAGTTTACAAAACGCTGTAATTACAATTACATATTTGGCAATTAGTCACTTCAAAAAAATAAACCTGTTTTCATCAACTTTACCAAAAACACGCCCCTTTATCAACAATTGTCAATATCTGATTCCCGAATCCTGTCTTTTTGTCAGCAAAAATGTCAGTGTGTTAAATTGAGAGACGAAATTGATTTATAATCCTGTACACCACAGAGCTAAAGGGTTTTGAGTGTTTTTACTTCATAATGATAACCCCAGGCTTGCCATAAACCACCTAAAAAAGAAATCATTATCGCTGTTGGCACAATGATTGACAAACGGCGGGTCGATTCATAAAGTTGAAATTTAAAATTTAAAAAGGAAAAATATATTATGGGAAAAATAATTGGAATCGACTTAGGAACCACAAACTCATGTGTGGCTGTGATGGAAGGTAACGAACCTGTTGTAATCCCCAATTCGGAGGGACGTCGCACTACACCTTCAATTGTTGCCTTTACAGAAAATAATGAACGCAAAATTGGTGACCCTGCAAAACGTCAGGCCATCACCAACCCAACCCAAACCGTTTATTCAATTAAGCGTTTTATGGGCGAACCCTGGGATCGTGTGCAAACCGAAACCAACAGGGTATCGTACAAAGTTATAAAAGGTGAAAACAACACACCACGTGTAAAAATTCAGGAGCGTCAGTACACCCCGCAGGAAATCTCAGCTATGGTACTCCAGAAAATGAAGAAAACCGCTGAAGATTATCTCGGAACAACCGTTTCAGAAGCTGTGATTACTGTTCCTGCTTACTTTAGCGATTCTCAGCGGCAGGCTACCAAAGAAGCCGGTGAAATTGCAGGCCTGAAAGTAAAAAGGATCATCAATGAGCCAACAGCCGCTTCGCTGGCTTATGGCCTCGATAAAAAGCATGATGATAACAAAATTGCCGTATTTGACCTGGGTGGAGGTACTTTTGATATTTCAATCCTTGAACTGGGTGACGGTGTTTTTGAAGTAAAATCAACCAACGGTGATACACACCTTGGTGGTGATGACTTTGACCAGGTAATTATCGACTGGCTGGCACAGGAATTTCAGAACGATCACAACATCAACCTGAAAAAAGACCCGATGGCACTCCAGCGTTTGAAGGAAGCTGCCGAAAAAGCCAAGATCGAACTCTCAAGCTCCAGCGAAACAGAGATCAACCTGCCGTACATTATGCCGGTTGACGGAATCCCGCAACACCTGGTACGTAAACTTACCCGCTCAAAATTTGAGCAGCTTGCCGACACATTGATCAAAAGAACCATAGAGCCTTGTAGGCTTGCGCTGAAAGATGCCGGTATCTCTGCATCAGAAATTGATGAAGTGATCCTCGTGGGTGGTTCAACACGTATGCCGGCCATTCAGCAGGTGGTAAAAGATTTCTTTGGTAAAGAGCCTTCAAAAGGTGTGAATCCGGATGAGGTTGTTGCCATTGGAGCGGCTATCCAGGGTGGTGTTTTAACTGGTGAGGTTAAGGATGTATTACTGCTTGATGTTACTCCACTCACATTGGGTATCGAAACTCTTGGTGGTGTGATGACAAAACTGATCGCATCGAATACGACCATCCCAACCAAGAAATCAGAAACATTCTCAACTGCTGCCGATAATCAGCCATCTGTTGAAATTCATGTTTTGCAGGGTGAGCGTTCAATGGCAAAAGACAACAAAACCATTGGCCGTTTCCACTTAGACGGTATTCCACCGGCACCACGCGGAGTTCCTCAAATTGAAGTTACTTTCGATATTGATGCCAACGGTATTTTAAATGTATCAGCAAAAGATAAGGGAACCGGTAAAACACAAAGTATCCGCATCGAGGCCTCATCAGGATTAACTGAAGATGAAATCAACAAGATGAAAGCCGAAGCCGAAGCCAATGCTGACGCAGATAAAAAAGTGAAAGAGCGCATTGACAAGTTGAACCAGGCTGACTCGCTGATCTTCCAGACAGAAAAGCAACTTAAGGAGTTCGGCGACAAGATTCCTGCCGACAAGAAGAAGCCAATCGAAGACGCACTCAATGAGCTGAAAGAAGCCCACAAGGCTGAAAACATCGAAGGTATAGATGCTGCAACTGCAAAGCTGAATGAGGTATTCCAGGCAGCAAGCCAGGAAATGTACAATGCCGGGCAACAGCAAGGCGGACAGCCCGGAGCTCAACCCGGACCCGATCAGCAACCCGGCGGACAGCAAGGCGGCGGTGGCGACGATGAGGTTACCGATGTTGATTTTGAAGAAGTGAAAGACGATAAATAATAGTAATAATTGGATATTGAAAGCCCCGAAATTTTTCGGGGCTTTTTTTATGCTTTAGTTGTTAACAATAGGGCTTTTACGTTTTTGGATTTTTCTAATTTTAATGCCTTTTTCTTAACAAAAATTTAAATTCTTTTACAAGCGAAATAGCCTTTTAATTAACATCTTTGTCAACTATTTAAATTGCGGAATATGAAGCACTTTTATTCTCTGTTTCTCATCTCTCTTTCACTCATTTTTCCTCCGTTTACCGGACTTAACGCTCAGATTCCCGATAACTGGCAGGACGATACCGGCATCGTAACTTTCAAATCATCCGAAATTGTTTTTGAAGGCAATTTTAGCTGTGGAATAGAAGTCAACACCGGCACACAGGCCGATTGTGATTTATCCAACCTGATATCAATTCCCGTATCCGCAGGCGAAACTTTTAAAATCTCATTCTGGTATTTCACCACCGAACATGTGAGAATGCGTGCTGCACTCGACTGGAATGAAGGCAACGCAACATATTCCCCAAATTATGCCGGCCCCACAAGCACCGGCGATTGGGAAGAGTTTGTTTATGAAAGCACTGTTCCTGAAAATGCAACCGCCGTTAACCTGCGCGTTCGCTGTTACGATGTTAGCGGATTTTCAGCACCTGAAACCCAGTATCTCGACGAGGTCACCTTTGAAAGTCCGGTGGGCAACCCTTTAACAGTAGCCAACGGATATTTCGAAAACTGGCCAACAGCTTTACCGGAACCAACATATTACCCCACCGATTTTTCTGCAAACTCAACCGGCTTGCAAATTCAACTCGATTGGGTTGATGCCATTGGAGAACAACTTCCCGATGCGTATCTGATTCTGATAAATGATGACGATGAATTTGTTCCGCCTGCTGACGGCAACTTTGTTATTGACGACCTGGAACTGGAAGATGGCGAGGGTGCCGTAAATGTGGCTTTTGGCGAGGAGCAAATCGTGGTTTCGAATCTCCTGCCCGAAACAACCTATTATTTCAGAATCTATTCATATACCAATTCCGGAGCGGAAGTAGATTACAAAACCGATGGTATTCCACCATCTGCCGAGGCAACCACAGGAGAACTGCAACCGGAATTATCAGTGTTATCGCCGCAGGAGGGCGTTACCTGGTATCGCGGAGTTGTTTTTGATATCGTTTGGTCTTCATTGAATTTAAACGGTGATGTATTGATCGAGATTACCGGAAATGCCTCATCAGGAAATCCTGCCTGGGTAGAACTGGCCACAGTTGCAGTAGCCAACGGTGTTTACGGCTGGTATATCCCTACCGATTATCCTTTTGGGAGTGATTACCAAATTCGCCTGACGAGCCAGTTATTGCCACTGGAAGCATTAAGTGGAATTTTTTCGATAGATGATGAGCCGGAAATTCCATTGGTGGTGATCAACGAAATTATGTACAACCCACCATCAGCACTCGGCGATGACGATAATTGGGAGTTTATTGAAATTTATAACAACGACACAGAATCAGTTGATCTGAGTGGGTGGTCGTTTTCTGATGGCATAGATTTTAACTTTTCTGATGGCACCATTCTAAATGCCGGAGCCTATTTGGTGATAGCCCGTGTTCCGGATACCATTGCAGATTTTTACGGAATTTCAAATCTCACAGGCCCTTTTGAAAACGGCACAGCTTTAAACAATGGCGGTGAAAATGTAGAGCTGTCAGATGGCAGCGGAAATGTGGTTGATTTTGTTGATTACGATGATGGTGGCGATTGGCCCTCAGAACCCGACGGTGACGGGCCGTCTTTATCCCTTATTAATCCCGATTTTGATAATAATCTGCCCGAAAGCTGGGAAGCCAGTGTTGTGCCTTTTGGTACGCCCGGCGTGATCAACAACCCCGAAGAACCTTTCATCGCGGTAACATATCCCAATGGTGGCGAAGTATTACAAAAAGAGCTCACCTACGATATTACCTGGACCTTTGACGATTTAAACGGAAATGTTTCCATCAAACTGGTGAGCCAGTCCGGCGGCACAACCATGCTGGATGAATCCGTGGATGTTACGCAAAACACATGGGAATGGGAAATTGCGGATACTATCCCGACAGGAGATGATTACCTGATAAAAATCACCAGCCTCGAAAACCCCGATGTTACCGATGAAAGCGACAATGTTTTTTCAATCATCGACCTGCAGCCACTGCCCGATCTGGTGATCACCGAAATCATGTATAACCCGCCTGAAAACGGTACCGATTCACTTGAATTTATTGAGATTTATAACAACGACGATTTTACCGTTATGCTGGAAGGATTCTATTTCAGCGATGGGATAGAGTTCACCTTCCCGGACATCAGTCTTGAACCCGCAGCATACCTTTTGGTAGCTGTTGACTCGCTGGCTATGCACAACACCTTTGAGGTAGCTGCCTGGCAATGGTCTGGCGGAGCTTTGAGCAATGGTGGCGAAACCGTTGAGTTGATGGATAGTTTTGATAACTTCGTAGATGTTGTTACCTACTCAGACCAGCTTCCCTGGGATACGCTTGCCGATGGTGGCGGACCTTCACTCACACTTTGCGATCCTGATTCCGATAACAGCCTGCCCGAAAACTGGCTCGTTTCTGCTGAATTTGCCGCCCTTAACGATGAAGGAGCTGAAATTTATGCAACACCCGGCGGCCCTTGTGTTACAACCAGAGTTATCGAATCTGAAAACAAATTGGATATACATATTTTCCCCAATCCGAACAATGGTATTTTTACGCTAAAAACGGATACCGAATCACCGGTAAACATCTCAATTCAGGCTTTATCCGGAGTTAAAATCCTGGAAAGGCAACATGTTTCGGGAACCGTGGGTGTTAATGAGCAACTCCAACCCAGCGTTTACGTGCTCACCGTTGAAAACCTCATTACTGGCGAAACTACTTACAGGAAATTAATTATACAGCAATAAACTTTCAAAATATAAATATTCTAATAGCTAAAAAACGATGAAGAAAACTACAATTTTATTTTTGATTGCCATTTTTGCAATGGCGGGTACCAAGGCACAATTGCCTGACAACTGGTCTGACGACACAGGTATTGAAATTTTCCAGGAAAACACCGAAGTGCATGGTGGAACATATAGCGCAGGTGTTGTTGTAAATACTGAAACACAAGGCAATTGCGACTTTGCCAACGAGGTAACTATTCCTGTAAATGCAGGCGACTCCTATACTGTTTCTTTTTGGGCGTTTACAAGTGCAAACGTTCGCATTACTGCCGCCCTCGACTGGGATAATGGCGCAGAATATCCGGGAACCTACGTTGGTCCGGCAACTTCCGGCTGGGAAGAATACATTCAGGAAGGTACAGTTCCTGATGGAGCAACAACATTGAATATCCGTTTGCGATTTTATGATGTTTCCGGGTTTGAACCCGGGCAGGTTCAGTATGTTGATGATGTAACTTTTGAATCTCCAACAGGAAATCTATTGACAGTAGCCAATGGCGATTTTGAAATATGGCCCGGCCTTTCACCCGAACCCACCGATTACCCCGAAGAATTTGAAGCATCAGCAGCCGGACTAAGTGCCGTGCTTTCATGGATTGATCCGGCAGGAGGCCAGCTGCCTGAAAACTACCTGATCAAAGCCAGTGTAGAAGACAACATTTCCAATCCTGAAGATGGCAGCTACATGCCGGATGATCTTAACCTTGCGGATGGCAGTGGTGCCGCCAATGTTGCATATGGCGAAGAAGGATTTACATTTTCTGGCCTGACGCCGCAAACAACATATTACTTTAAGATTTTCCCTTACACAAATTCAGGCACAAATGTAGATTACAAGAATGATGGGACACCACCTTCAGCGATGGCTGAAATTGCCCAAATCGTAATTATCGAAGCCCAGGATTTTGATGCATCTTTTGGAAGCTGGACACCTGTAAGCCTGGTTGGTGATGCTGTTTGGGATCGCGATAACACATTCGGAGTAAATGGCACGCCCTGTGCTCAGATAACTGGTTATGAGAGTGGCAGTGGAACCACATTTGAAAATGAAGATTGGCTGATCTCTCCACCCATGGATTTTACAGAATACGAAAATGAAATCCTCACATTTTATTCAGCTGTGGGTTATATTACCCCGGATGAGCAATTCGCTGTTCGTGTTTCAAACGATTACGACGGAATCGGAAATCCCAATGATTTCACCTGGACTGACCTTGATCCAACACTTCCTGATGGAGGTTCAAACTGGGTTTGGACCTATTCAGGTGAGCTCGACATTTCAGGATTTGATGGTGACAATGTTCATGTGGCCTTTGTGTACTTCTGTGGCACCGACGATGCGGCCACCTGGGAGGTGGATGAAATCATGATCACCGGTGAGGGTGAGGCCGTAATCACTCCTGAGCCAACCAACTATCCAACAAGTTTTACAGCTACGGCATCAGGTACTGCGATCAACCTTTCGTGGATGGATGCTACCGGCGAAACCGTTCCAGCGGGATACCTGGTACTGGGAAGCGATCAGGACAATATTGCTCTACCGGTTGATGGAACACCTGTTTCCGATGATGCTGCTTTGAGCGATGGATCAGGCGCACTGAATATTTTACCCGGAATTCAAGCAGCTTCATTCTCGGGCCTGGCATCAGGAATGACCTACTATTTCAAGGCTTTCCCCTACACCAATTCAGGTAACCTGATTGATTACAAAACCGATGGAACGCCACCGGCTGCTGAGGCAACCACAGAAGTTTCAACGGATATTTTGTTTACCGATTTTAATGACAGTTGGGGTGGATGGACACCGGTGAGCCTTGTTGGAAATCAGATTTGGGACAGAAACAATACTTTTGGGCTTGAAGATTCGCCATGTGCAAAAATGAGTGGTTACGACGGAGAACATTTTGCCAATGAAGATTGGCTTATCTCACCTGTCTTAAACCTTTCAGCAACCAATAATGAAATTGTCAATTTCTACTCCGCAACAAGTTTCACAGGGCCGGCACTTCAATTTTTAGTATCAGATGATTACGATGGAACCGGAAATCCCAACGACTTTAACTGGAGCGATTTTTCTCCATTTGTTAATTGGTCAACAGGTGGTTATGAATGGACACTTTCTGGTGATATCGATCTCTCAGCATTTACCGACCAGACTATTTATCTGGCTTTTAAATATACCTCTTCAAATCAGGAATCAGCTATTTGGGAAGTTGACAATATTTTTGTAACACAAGGTGAAGCAAAACCTGAACCCAGTAACTATCCAACCTCTTTCAGTGTTTTTGCACTTCAGCAAACCATTACTGCAACATGGGCTGATGCAAGTGGAGATGCTATCCCTGATGGATACCTGCTTTTGATCAGCGATCAGGAAACAATTTCGCTACCTGATGACGGCACACCTGTGACTGATGATACCGATTTTAGTGATGGCAATGGTGCAATGAATGTTATGCCCGGAACAGAAACCTCTACATTTATCGGACTACAGGAGTTAACAACTTATTATCTTGTTATTACTCCCTACACCAATTCTGGTTCCCTTATTGATTATAAAACAGATGGCTTTCCACCAAGCGGTTCTGTGGCAACTGAAGAAGCAGCCCCGGAATTGCTATTCACAACATTCGACCTGGATTGGGAAGGCTGGACTCCGGTAAGTGCTATTGGTGATCAGGTTTGGAGCAGGGATAATTCTTATGGTATCGAAGGCACACCTTGTGCTCAAATGAGCGGCTATGAAGGTGAAGCTTACGAAAATCAGGATTGGCTCGTTTCACCGGTCATTGATTTAAGTGCCACCGTTAACGAGAAGTTAATATTTTTCTCAGCACTGGGTTACTCAGGCCCTGCTTTGCAATTATTTGTTTCCAGCGTGTATGATGGCTCTGGAAACCCCGCTGATTTCCCGTGGGATGAACTTACCGATCAGGCTGTATGGCCTGAAGATGGATCTTTTTTTGAATGGACTGAATCCGGAATTATCGATCTCGAAGATTATACTAACGAAACCATTTATATTGCTTTCGTTTATTCTTCCGAAGATGGGAATGCTGCAACATGGGAGGTTGACAATATTAAAGTAACAGGATATCCCAGCAGCCTGCCCGAAAACCTGCCATCAGTAAACCTCAACATCTGGCCAAACCCGGCAAATGATGTACTGTACTTCAGTGCTGATGAAGCGGTTTCATCCATCGAGATTTATACAGTTACCGGATCGTTGGTTATCCAGTCAGATTTTGATAAAATCTCCGGACAGGTTGATTTGGGAAGTCTCGATCAGGGCATTTATATGGCCAGGATAGTAACAGCAGAAAATAAAATTCTCAGCAGAAGAATCGTAATACAATAATCAGATTAACAATTTAAAAATATTCAAATCATAGTCACATGAAAAAACTAACAGTGCTTTTATCCATAATTCTTTTTGCAATTTCAATGCAGGCGCAACTCCCGCTGAATTGGGTCGGAGATTCTGATATTGAACCGTTCCAGGAAGCAACCAACGTACACGAAGGCAGCTTCAGTTGTGGAATTATCGTAAACTCAGGAACACAGGCCAGCTGCGATTTTGAAAGTGCGGAGGAGATTCCCGTGAATGGCGGCGATTCATTTAAAATGTCATTCTGGGGCATTGCCAGCGAATTTGTTCGTGCCCGTGCCAAGATTGTCTGGTCGGACGGAAACACCACCTATGCCACAACTTATCTGGGGCCAAATACCGGTGGCTGGGAAGAATTTTCTTTTGAAGGCGAAGTGCCTGCGGATGCTACAGGAGCTACTGTTGGCATACGTTACTATGACGTATCAGGTTTTACTCCCGGCGAAATCCAGTACCTCGATGCCGTTACTTTCGAATCACCCACCGGAAACCCGTTGATGGTTGAAAACGGTGATTTTGAAGACTGGCCGGGCCTGGATCCGGAGCCGGATAATTACCCAACAGATTTTACTGCCGAAACCCTTGGTCTCAGCGTTTCATTGTCGTGGACGGATGCCGTGGGAAGCCAGCTACCTGCCGGTTACCTCATCAAGGCAAGCACCGACAACAACATCACCCTGCCCGAAGATGGTACATTCGTTCCCGATGATCTGGATCTTTCTGATGGAACAGGTGCAGCCAACGTTGCTTTTGGTGAGGAAGGATTCAGCTTCACCAATCTTGAGGGAGCAACAACTTACTATTTCAAAATTTTCCCATACAGCAATTCAGGTGCAAATGTTGACTATAAAACAGATGGAACACCACCATCAGCCGAAGGGCAAACCTCTGATGTTGTAATTATTGAAGAACAGAACTTTGATGAAAGCTTTGGAGAATGGAGCCTGGTAAGTGTGCTGGGTGACGAAGTTTGGACCAACGATAATAATTACGGACTGGAAGGCACACCATGCGCACAAATTACCGGCTACGTGAGTGGGACTATCTACCCTAACGAAGACTGGCTCATTTCACCGGCTATGGATTTTAGCAGCTACGAAAATGAGGTTTTCTCATTCTGGTCGGCTGTTGGATACATCACTGCAAATGAAGTTTTTGGTGTGCGCATTTCAACTGATTATGATGGAGGCCCTGATCCAAATACTTCTACCTGGACCGACCTCGAACCTGTTTTACCTGATGGCGGAACGAACTGGGAATGGACCTATTCTGAAGATATGGATGTTTCGTCGTTTGACGGTGATAACGTTTACGTGGCGTTTATTTACTATTGTGATGATCAGGATGCCTCAACCTGGGAAGTTGAAAATGTAATGATCACCGGTGAAGGCGAATATACACCCAATCCGGAACCCACAAATTATCCAACTGATTTTTCAGCCATGGCTCAAGGACAGGACATCGACCTCTCATGGACCGACGCCACAGGAGCCCAATTGCCGGCCGGATATGTTGTGATTGGTTCAGATGATGGCAGTTTTGAAGTTCCCGTTGACGGAACGCCGGTTGCCAATGATCCCGACTTCAGCGATGGCTACGGGGTTTTAAATGTTGCACTTGGAACTCAAGCCTGCAGCTTCAACGACCTCATGGGTAACACCACCTACTATTTTACCATTTATCCTTATACAAACTCCGGAGCTTACATCGATTACAAAACCGACGGAACTGCCCCCGAAGCTGAAGCCACAACTGTTGAGGTTTCTTCGTTGCTGTTCACCGACTTTAATGATGACTGGGGTGGCTGGACCACCATCAGCCTGGTGGGTGACCAGCAATGGAGCCGCGACAATACTTACGGACTGGAAGATACACCCTGCGCCCTGATGAGTGGCTACCAGAGTGGAAACTTTGAAAATGAAGACTGGCTGATATCACCGCCACTGGATTTTTCGGAAACCAGCAACGAAGTACTTAAGTTTTTCTCAGCCAAAAATTACACCGGCCCACAGCTTGAACTCAGGGTTTCCACCGATTACGACGGTGCAGGAAATCCAAACGATTTCACCTGGACCAACCTCACCAATGAAGTAAACTGGTCCGGTGGCGCATTTGCATGGACAGAATCGGGAACCATCTCACTGTCGCCGTTTACCAGCCATACTTCGGTTTACATTGGTTATCAGTTTTTTTCCACAGATGAAGCTTCAGCAAATTGGGAAATTGATAACGTAGAAGTAATCATGGAAGAGGCTCCCCCGGAACCCACCAATTACCCCGCCAATTTCAGTGCTGAGGGATATTCAAATGACATTACCCTTTCGTGGACAGACGCCACCGGCGAAGTGTTGCCCGAAAAGTATTTATTGCTCGCCAGCGATGATGATGATATTGAACTACCTGAAGATGGCGTCCCGGTAACTGATGACCCTGATCTGTCGGATGGGTCGGCAGCATTAAATATCAGCTATGGCGTTGAAGAACATACCTTTAGTTACCTTGAAATGGGCACCTGGTACTACTTCAGGATTTTTCCCTATACCAATTCAGGTTCACTGATCGATTACAAAACCGATGGAACACCTCCCTCCACCTCACAAAAGACATGGGACAGCTATCCTTTAGAAGACATACTATACACAACTTTTGACGAAGACTGGGAAAACTGGGAGCAGATTAGTATTGCTGGAGACCAGGTATGGGATCGGGATAATACCTTTGGCATCGACGATACACCATGCGCAAGGATCAGTGGATTTAGCGGTCAGTCCAATGAAAACGAGGATTGGTTAATATCACCCCAGGTTGATGTAGGTGGTTCTTGGTTTGGTGATCAACTCATTTTTAATTCAGCGGTTGGTTTTAGCGGTCCTGATCTTCAGGTAAAAATTTCTGCCAATTACAATGGGAATGGTGATCCATACAGTGCTGACTGGACTGATGTTACTGAATATGCAAACATGCCTGACGGAGATCCCTTCTGGGAATGGACAAACTCCGGAATTCTCTACCTTGAGGAAATAATCACATTTTACATGGATTATTTGCATGTTGCTTTTGTATATGTTTCAACTGTTGACGAATCAGCCACCTGGGAAGTGGATAATATACAGGTGAGGGCTGCATGGGTTACGGGCATCGAAGAAATCAATACCCCGTTCATCGACCTTTATCCAAATCCGGGTACAGGTATGTTTAATTTCGAAGTTAAAACTCCGGTTCAGCAAATTGGAATTTATACCATGACCGGTAGCCTGTTGAAATTGGCAGAGCCTGACGGAACAGCATTTCAAATGGATTTATCGCATCTGAATAAGGGGATTTATTTTGCCCGGATTGTTGATTCGGATGCAAATATCATTACGCAAAAAATAGTGATTAAATAAAACAACTTACAAAGGTATTCCGGCGAAATCCGGGATACCTTTTTTATTGCAATTTTTTTTCATCAAAATAAATTACAAACTTTAAAAACCCAACACAATGAAAAAGCTTTTACAATTTATGCCGCTACTGATTTTGCCGGTAGCATTCATCTTAATGTCGTACAGTTCAGGCTCTCCGGGCGGCCGTTCCGGCTCTCCCGGCGATGGCGGAAATAGTTGTGTGCAATGCCACAGCAGTTTTCCAACCATTAGTGTTACCGACTGGATAACATCCGATATCCCCGCCGGGGGCTATGAGCTGAGTGAAGTTTACAACATCACCATGACAGGTATCCATGAAGGAGTATCGAAATTCGGTTTTGAATTTACTGCTGAAGACAGCGAGGGAAACAAAGTGGGAACACTCTCCATTTTAAACCCTACCGAAACCCAGCTTACCAACGGGACGGTGGCAGCCACACACACCTCCCAGGGTACAACACCAATAGGAGATTCAAAATCCTGGACTGTGGAGTGGACCGCTCCTGACGATCCGGCTGGCGATGTTACCTTTTACGCTTCGTTAAATGCTGCCAATGGAAATGGCAGCACCTCAGGTGATCAGATTTACCTGGGATCGCTCACCGTTGGCGAAGTGGGCTCAGGCGGTGGAGCTTCTGATCTGTTTTTCTCAGAATATGCCGAAGGTTCCAGCTATAACAAATATGTTGAGATTTATAATGGTACTGGTACAGCTGTTGATTTATCAATATATGAAGTTAAGATTGCAAGTAACGGAAATGCTTGGGGAAATACTCAAGCCTTGAGTGGTGATTTAGCGGATGGTGATGTTTTTATTCTTGCTCATGCTTCCGCATCTACTGAAATTCTTGCATTGGCAAATATCACCAATAGTAGTGTGATAAACTTTAATGGTGATGATGCGATGGGTCTTTTTAAAGATGGTATACTCATTGATGCTATCGGCGTTGAAAATGAAGACCCGGGTTCGTACTGGCCTGTTGCCGGCGTGAGTAATGGAACACAAAATCATACCCTTGTAAGAAAGCCCGACGTTTGCGAACCCACAACCGACTGGGCACTTTCTGCAGGCACCAATGCCGACGATTCGCAATGGATCGTTAATCCTCAGAATTATTGGGACAACCTTGGTTTTCATATTTCAAACTGTCAGGGTGGCCAGATTGTGGCTACACCTGAGTTTTCTGAGCCCGGCGGAACCTACACCGAACCCATCAGTGTATCGATAACCTGCGCCACAGCCGGTGCAGATATTTATTACACCACCGATGGAACCGATCCGGATGAAAACTCAACTCCTTACCTCCTGCCCATCAGCATCAGCGAAACTACAACCCTCAAAGCCAGGGCTTACGCTGACGGCTTTGATCCGAGCTTTATCGCCACAGCGGTTTACAATTTCCCGGAAACGGTTTCAACACTTGCTGAACTTAGAAATGGAACAATTGGAAACACTTACCTCTTAACCGGCGAAGTATGGCTCACTTATCAGCAAAGCTTCCGCGGACAAAAATACATTCAGGATGCAACCGCTGGTATCCTAATCGACGATGATGCCGGAATCATCACCACTGTTTACCAAATTGGCGATGGAATCCAGGGAATCTCAGGAACCCTCGGAGAATATGACGGCATGATGCAATTTGTTCCGGATACTGATCCGGGCGATCCGGTTTCTTCAGGAAACTTCCCAACACCTCAGGTTGTAACACTCGATGAGTTGTTTACCAATTTTGAAGATTATGAATCGGAACTTGTTCAGGTTAATGATATAACATTTACCGATGGTGGTGGAACTTTTGATAATGGCCAAATATATCCAATTTCGGATGCTTCAAAGGCCGATGCCAATTTCAGGTCCACATTCTGGTATGTTGATTATATCGGAACCACAATCCCGGATATTGCTTTGGACATTGTTGGCTTACCCAATGCTTACGACAATGAAAACTACATCACCAGTCGCAACCTCAACGACTTCCTGCTCGGTAACATCGTAGCAACACCCTATTTCGAACCGGAAGGTGGCCAGTATGAAAACCCGGTAATGGTTGAAATTCTTTGCGACACAGATGATGCTGAAATTTACTATACAACCGACGGCACCGATCCCGACCAAAGCTCAACACTGTTTATCGATCCCTTTGAGATTTCGGAAACCACAACTGTTAAAGCTCGTGCTTACAAGGAAGGATTCGATCCCAGTTTGATTGGTACAGCCCAGTATTATTTTGCTGAAACCGTTGCAACACTGGCAGAACTTCGTGCAGGTGTTATCGGGAACACTTATACGCTTGATGGTGAAGTATGGATTACATTCATGCAAAGCTACCGAAATCAGAAATTTGTTCAGGACGAAACAGCAGCTATTTTAATTGATGATAATGATGGAATCCTAAACTCAGATTTAGAAATTGGTGATGGAATAACCGGCCTTTCGGGTGTTTTGGACGAATACAACGGCATGTTGCAATTTGTTCCGGATGCCGATCCGGGCGACCCAACCTCATCAGGAAACTTCCCGGAACCACAACTGGTAACCATCAACGAATTGTTTGCCAATTTTGAAGATTACGAGGCCGAGCTGGTAAAAATTGAATCAGCAACATTTGCAGATGCAGGCGGAACTTTCTCCACAGGTACCGTTTATCCGATCTCAGATGATTCGAAAGCCAATGGTAATTTCAGAACATCTTTCTACGATGCTGATTACATCGGATCGGACATTCCCGCTGCTCCTACTGACATTATCGGGTTGCCCAATGCCGTTTACAACGAAAACTATATCACAGCCCGATCCGATGCCGACCTGATCGTAAACCAGGTGCCCCCGGAAATTGTGGTACAGACCCCCAACGGCGGCGAAACCTGGCAGCAAACCAAAACCTATACTATCGAATGGCTTAACCTCAACTTTGCCGGCAATGTAAACATCAACCTCCTCCGGGGAGCATTCACAAATATAGCCCTTGCACAGGACATTCCCAATACCGGAAGCTGGTCGTGGACCATTCCTGAGAGCATCACTCCGGCAGCCGATTGGAAAATAAGGGTAGCTGGTGTAACTGCCGGCGATCCGTTTGATAACAGCGACGATGTGTTTGAAATCATCGAGCCTTTGCCTGATCCGGATATCGTGATCAACGAAATTATGTATGACCCACCTGAATCTGGAACAGATAGTTTAGAATATATCGAACTATATAATAATAGTGGGTTTGATGTAGAGATTTCTGGTTGGAGTTTTTCTGAAGGAGTAAGCTATACTTTTGAAGAAGGACAGATGATTCTAAATGATGAGTATCTTGTTATTGCAGGTAATGCATCTGCTGTTTCAAATACTTATGGTATAACAGGCGTTTTGCAATGGACCTCTGGTGGATTAAGTAACGGTGGTGAGGATATCATTTTGATAAATGAATTGGGTGTTGAAATGGATATGGTTGATTATGACGATTCACCTCCATGGCCAACAGAACCAGATGGAAATGGTCCTTCTTTAGAGTTAATTGATCCTAACCTGGATAACAGCTTGCCCGAAAGTTGGATGGGTAGTATAGAGCCTAATCCAAATGGAACCCCCGGTGCTGTGAACTCGGTATTTGGTGCTGAATTTATTACGCTGGTAGCACCCAACGGCGGCGAAACTTTCGAGCAGGGCAGCTCGCAGGAAGTATCGTGGACTTACAGCGGATTTGATGGTGACCTTAAAATCGGGATCATCGACGTGGTGCTTGAAGATACCACAACCCTGGCCGAAAATGTGCCGGTTGAATTTGGCCTGTGGGACTGGGAAGTTCCAGGTGATTTCACTACCGGCGACAACTATAAAATACTGATTTCGGAAATGACAGATGGCGAACCCATGGACGAAAGCGATGCTGTGTTCAGCGTGGTTGAACAAATAATTCCCGTTATTACGGTTACCGCTCCCAATGGCGGTGAATCATGGACTCAGGGAACCTCCCGCAATATTACATGGGTGTCGGAATTTGTGACCGTTGATGTAAAGGTTGAACTGTCTGACGGTACTGATGCAATCATACTACTTGAAGATTCTATTCCGGTTGCCAATGGTTTATTTGTTTGGGAAATTCCCGCTGACCAAACTGCTGGCGATACATACAGTGTTATCGTTTCTACAATGGACGGAGTTGTATCAGATATAAGTGATGCACCGTTCTCAATTGTTGAACCGGAACCTGTTCCTGAACTCGTAATTAATGAGATTATGTATAACACGCCTGGCCTCGATAACGAATGGTGTGAAATCTATAATCCTGGTACTGAAACCATCAACCTTGAAGGATTTTACCTGCTCGACAGTGATGACGACCATACGCCGGTAGTGTTCCCGGCTGGTTATAGCATTGCTCCGGGACAGTATTTTACAATATCACTTGAACTATTAAATCCCCCTTTGGCATTCGTTCCCGACTTTGAGGGCATTGCGGAGTGGGCACTGAATAACGGAGGTGACGAACTCAGGCTTTTCCATTCCTCCGCACAATTAATTAATGCCGTAGCTTACGATGATGGTGGCGACTGGCCATCTGAACCGGATGGAAACGGCCCTTCACTTTCATTACTTGAACCGATACTCGACAACAGCCTCGGTGAAAACTGGGCCGGCAGCCTCCAGGACAACGGCACACCGGGAAGCGAAAACTTCCCGACAACACCGACCATTACAGTGGTTACACCCAACGGCGGCGAATCCATTCAGCAGGGAACCACCTACGATATCACCTGGACGTATGCCAACTACGACGGCACTGTGAAAGTTGAGCTCATAACACCGGACAAGGCGGCTACAACACTTGGCTACGCAGCTCTAGCTGATATGATGTTTGCATGGATGGTTTCAGAAGATACCGGAGATAGCTACACCGTAATGGTTTCCGATTCACTTACCGGCGATCCGATGGATGAAAGCGATGCACCATTTTCAATCGTTCCACCGGCAGAACTTCCGGATATCGTAATCAACGAAATCATGTACAATGCGCCGGAATCAGGAACCGATTCTCTCGAATTTATTGAGCTTTACAACAATGGCGCTGAAATAGTAAACCTCGAAAACTGGTACTTCAGCCAGGGTGTTGATTTCACCTTCCCGAACTATGAACTGGCAGCCGGTGATTATGTGGTTGTTGCTTATAATGCTGATGTAATGCTCAATAATTTTGGTGTTACAGCTTTGGAATGGACAGGCGGTGGCTTGAGCAATGGTGGTGAAGACATCGAACTCCGCAATGCAACTGACGATGTTGTGGATTATGTGGATTATGATGATGGTGGTTTCTGGCCCAATGCGCCGGATGAATATGGCCCGTCACTGGCTCTGGCTGATCCTGCTTCTGACAACGAACTGCCTGAAAACTGGAAACCCGAAACCGTGTTTGCTTTCGATCATGTTGTTGGCATTCCGGTTTATGCTTCTCCGGGAGCCATGAATTTCAGCACACCCGGACAGGGAATTTTGGTTTCATCCGGCTGGACAGGTGTTTCAACTTACAATGACCTGGATAATCCGGCAGTGGAACAAAACATGAGCAGTGTTGTGGATGACCTTGTTGTGATGCAGGATTTCGCGAATATTTATTATCCGGCGTTCAACATCAATACCATCTTAACCTGGCAACCCGACAATGGTTATCAGCTTAAAATGGATGCAACCCGCTATCTTGTGCTTTACGGAACAGTTTCAGCTGACCAGACAGTTGATCTAACCGCAGGCTGGAACAGTCTGCCGGTATTGAGTGATTGTGATGTGGAAGCAGCTACATTGTTTACAGACGTAACAGAAGTTGAGTTTGTTAAAGAGATGGGCGGAGATAAAATCTGGTGGCCTGGCGGAAGTCTGTTTACACTTGATTTCCTTGAACCTGGCAAGGCATATTACATCAAGGTTAGTGCCGATGTAAGCATCACATTTCCGGCATGTACATCCAAATCAGGGTTTGAAATTTCTGAAACTTCTTTCATCAACCATACAACCTGGAACGATGCTTCCCCGACCGCTGTTTCTCATGCAATAGGTATTGAAGCAACCGCACTTGAGCAATTCAACAAAGGTGATGTGATTGGTGCTTTCACCCAGGAGGGTTTTTGTGCAGGTATGGTTCAGGTAAATCACGAAAGTGCAACGCTGATGGTTTGGGGTGATGATATTTACACCAATACAGCAGATGGGCTGTCAGAGGACGAAAACATAATCTTCCGATTTTTTGATGCCGCCACCGGTGAAGTTGTTGAGCTTGTGCCTGAACTTGACGCGCGATTCGAAAACAGCGGTCAGTTTAAAACACACGGCATTTCTTATATCATTGGGTTCAAGGCTGGTGCAACCGGCATAAACGAACTGCAGGCAATTTCAGAAATTTACCCCAACCCAACATCAGGGCTGCTGAATATTTCGGTTGATGCAGATGCTTTTGACAGGATGGAAGTATATTCAGCAATTGGCAGAAAAGTAATGGAGAAGAATATTACTGAAAGCCAGATGGTAATTAATCTTAAAAATCTTGATAACGGTTACTACTTCATTAAATTTGTAAATTCAGTGAGTGGAGAATTCGAAAGCAATAATTTTATCAAGCAGTAATAATTTCTTAATCATATAAATCATGGGGTTGCATTAAATGGTATTGTTCTGATGATTCTCATAACGGAATTTTTCAAAGCAAAATCAGTTGGTGCAACCTTTTTTATTGATTTTTAATTTCAAAACAAAACATATTTATTCATTAAAATTTTAACGTTATGAAGAAAGTTTCACTATCAATTTTGTTTTTTTTGGCATTTGGGCTGGTAACCACCATCAACGCCCAGCCTTATAATGTCACCTTTCAGGTGGACATGTCACAATACGGGGGGTCTTTTACAACACCTGAGGTGAATGGTAATTTCAATGATTGGTGTGGTGGCTGTTTTGTGCTTGAGGATCTTGATCAGGATAATGTCTGGACAGGCACTGCACAATTGGAAGCCGGTGTTTATGAATATAAATTTGCGCACGACAGTTGGGCAGGGCAGGAATATTTAACGCCGGGGTCTCCCTGTACCATCACTACCAATGGATTTACCAACAGGCTTCTCGAGGTTACTGAAGATGTAACTTTACCTGTAGTTTGCTGGGAGAGCTGCGAAGCTTGTGGTGTTGTCGTTGAGCCGGTTGATGTTACTTTTCAGGTTGATATGAACGAATATGACGGTACATTTGCCAATGTTTACCTCAGTGGTGAGATGAATGGCTGGAATGGAACTGCCAATCAAATGCAGGATCCTGACATGGATGGAGTTTACGTAATTACACTATCACTGTTACCTGTTGCTTATGAATATAAGTTTACGGTTGATGATTGGTCAGACCAGGAATTTTTTATTGAAGGCCAGATATGCACAGTTTCGGCTTTTGGTTTTACCAACAGGTATGTTGAGGTTACCGAAGCAGAAGTACTTCCTGTAGTTTGTTGGGAAAGTTGCTTTAGCTGTGGTGAACAGGTAAATGTAACTTTACAGGTAGATATGAACAATGAGGATGTTTCTGAAAATGGGGTACATGTAGCCGGAAATTTTCAGGGATGGAACCCTGGTTCAACTCAATTAACTGACACAGGAAACGGCCTGTACACCTACTCGATGACTGTTGATCCTGGCTTTCAGTTAGTTTACATTTTTATCAATGGCAACGACTGGGACTTCCAGGAAGCCGTTCCTGCTGAATGTGGGCTGGACAATGGCTTTGGTGGTTACAATCGCTATTTCGATGTACCTGAGTATGATGTTGTAATCGATGTGGTTTGCTTTGGTAGTTGTGGACTTTGTAACGGCCCAACCGACGAACTTATTATTTCAGAATATGCTGAAGGCTCAGGAAGCAATAAATATGTGGAATTGTACAATGGAACAGGAGCCACTATCGATTTGTCGGAATATAATACCCACCGAATAAGCAATGGCGGGCTTTGGGTTGATGAATACATTTATCCACTGGAAGGATTTTTGGAAGATGGTGAAGTTTATGTGATTGGCAACAATCAGGCGAATGCTTATATTCGGGACAGGTCAGATGTTGAAACTTCTTTAACCTGGTTCAATGGTAATGATGCTGTTGGCCTGTCGAAAAATGATGGCCAGGGCGGATGGACTATTATCGACCAGGTTGGGGAAGAAGGAGATGCTGAATATTGGGATGTTGCAGGCGTTTCAAGTGCAACAGCCGGACACACACTGGTAAGGAAGATGGATGTTTGCGCACCAAACACTGACTGGCCTTCATCTGCCGGAACAAATACCGAAGATTCTGAGTGGATTGTTTATGGAGAAGATGATTGGAACAACCTGGGATATCACAGCCATTTGTGCGGCGGTTCCCCAATTGTTGCTACTCCTTCTATTTCTGTCCCCTCAGGCTTGTATTTTGCGGCTTTCAATGTTGAATTATCCTGTGCAACACCCGGCGCAACCATATTCTATACCACTGATGGTTCCGATCCTGACCAGGGATCGGAAGAATATACAGGACCATTCGAAATTGCTGACGATACCGAACTTAAAGTAATTGCAGTTGCTATAGGATACGGAAACAGTTTTGCAGCTTCGGCTTCTTACGATCTTGAACTTGCAACCGTTGTAGCTAACCTCGCCGAATTGCGTGATGCTTATGGCGAAAAAGATGATTATTATCTGCTTGAAGGCGAGGTAGTGCTTACATTCCAGCAAAGCTATAGAAATCAAAAATTCATCCAGGATGAAACTGCAGGTATTTTGATTGATGATTATTCCGGCGTGATTACAACAGATTATAACCGTTATGATGGAATTACCGGACTTGTTGGAACATTAAATGAATATAAAAACATGTTGCAGTTTGTTCCTGCCGTTGATCCTGGTGCAGCTACTTCAACAAACAATGAAGTTGTTCCTCAGGTTATTCAACTATCAGAATTCACAGGTAACTTTGAAGAATATGAAGCAGAGCTGGTACAAATTCTTGATGTAACTTTCGAAGACGCAGGCTCTTCTTTCTCAAATGGTACAGAGTATCCAATCAGCGATGCCAGCAAAGGCGAAGGTGTTTTCAGAACATCTTTCTACTATGTAGATTATATTGGTTCGGCTATCCCACCTGTTGAAATTGGTGTAACAGGTATTGGTAACTCCAATGATGATGGTGATTTCATTACCGCGCGCGACTTTGGTGATTTGGATATCCCGGATTACGTAATTGTAACTAACCCAAATGGAGGCGAACAGGTTGAATTTGGAACCGGTTACGATATTTCGTGGGAAACAAACCTCGAAGATGGAACATTGGTTGATGTATATCTCTACGAAAATGACGGTAAAGCAGAAGAACTCCTTGCAGAAGACCTGTTAATCGAAACCGGCTTGTTCACATGGAATGTAACCCAATCTTATGGAGATAATTATAAAGTGAAAATAGCGGTTGACGATTCGATGCTCGAAGATATGAGCAACGACTTCTTTTCCATCGTTCCGCCCATCGACATCAAGATTACAGAGATTATGTACAACTCTCCCGAAGGTGGTGCCGATTCACTGGAATTTGTTGAATTCTACAACAATGGTGAAGGCATCGTAAACCTGATGGACTGGGAAATGACCCAGGGTGCTAATTTTACTTTCTCCGAGCACTTCCTCAACCCCGGTGAGTATGTACTTGTGGCTGAAAGTGCTGATGCAATGATGAATACTTTTGGTGTTGATGCGTATGAATGGAGTGGCGGACTGAGCAACGGCGGTGAAGACATCGAACTCACTGACAACTCCGGAATTGTACGTGCTTATGTTGACTATGACGACGGTGGTGATTGGCCAAAAGCTCCGGATGGATATGGCCCTTCACTTGAGTTTTGTGATCCTTCGCTCGATAATGAAGATCCGTTAAACTGGAGCGCATCAACAAAACTTGTTACCATTAATGGTGATGGTGCCGGAATTTATGCAACACCAATGGCCGGATGTAACGAAGACCCCGCTCTTCCGATGTATTATTCTTATGGTTGGACAGCCATTTCGAGCAACCTTGTTCCAGCTGAGCCAGCCATGGGCAATGTGTTTGCACCAATAAACTCACTGGTTATTCTCCTGAACAACAATGGAATTTACTGGCCTGAATTTAATGTTAATACAATTGGCGACTGGGATAGCCACAGTGGTTATAAAGTGAAGTTTGATGGCGGAACATACATGGTTTATTCCGGTACCCCCGTTGAATCTCAGGAATACAACTTTGTGCCCGGAACATTCTTTGTGCCGGTTCTCAGTGATGATCCTGTTTCCGTTGAAGATTTGATTGTGCCACTTGGTGATGCAGTAGAATTTATGTTCGACCTGGAAAATGGAGCTGTTTACTGGTTCGACGGTGGAATTGTTCCCGGCGTTCAGGGAGCGCTTGAAACTTTAGAGCCAGGTTATGCTTACCTCACCAAATTCAATGCAACCGGCACAATCGACTTTGGTGTTGAACCCACAAAAGCTGCTCCTCAAGAGGCTATTGTTATCGATAACACAACTTCATGGAACGATGTGATGATTTCAGGAGAACAACATATTATCTCAATTTCAAAATCTGCATTGGCAGAACTGGAAACAGGTGATTTCATCGGTGCATTCAACAGCAAAAGTGTTTGTGTTGGTTTAACACAATACAACGGTGATCGCAACGCACTTCCAATGATCGTTTATGGTGACGATATGACCACGGATGAAACCGACGGCATGGTTGAGGGTGAAGCGATCTCATTTAGGATTTATCGTTACGGTGAAGAGATAGACGCACAGGCAGTTTACAACTTCAGTATGCAAAACCATGACGGATTGTTCGCTGAAAACGGCCTTTCAATGATTGAAGCATTCAAGGTAGGAGCTACGGGAATTGCTGACCAAAATGCAACCTACAGCATATATCCCAACCCGGGCAATGGTCAATTCAACATTGACATTGTTGGCGACTATGAAGTTACGGTTACCAATGCCCAGGGTCAGGTGATTTACCTTGGCCAGATCAGCGGAAATGCCGTGATCAACCTTTCAGATCAGTCTGAAGGAATCTACTTCATCAGGCTTACCGGTGAATCATCCTCGATGATAGAAAAGGTGATTGTGAAGTAGGAAATTATAAAATGTTCTCTTTTAAGAAAAAGCAGGCAGTAATGTCTGCTTTTTCTATTTTTACGCTATAAATTTGGAATGTATGGAAAACCTTAAATTAGTAGATACAACCCCTGACAACATCCACGAATTTGGTATGTGCGGATACAAAAACACCAAAAATGAAGGCTATCAACGAAAGTTGGATTGGACCAAAGATCGCTTTAACGATGGTATGCGCTATAAAATGCTTGTGTCTGAAGAAAAGGGCGCAATTGGTGGCATCGAATATTTACCGGGAGAGCATGCCTGGCGGCCGGTGAATGCGAAAGGTTACTTTTTTATTCATTGCATTTTTATCATGAAAAGGGATGCCAAAGGCCAGGGTTATGGACAAAAAATGATTGAATCATGTGTAAACGATGCCCGGCATTCCGGGATGAAAGGCGTTGCAGTGGTCACCCGGAAAGGATCGTGGATGGCTGGGAAAGATGTATTTCTCAGGCTCGGATTTGAACTGTCGGATAAAGCAAAACCTGATTTCGAGCTATTGGCTTTCAGGTTTGATAATAATGAGCTACCACCTTCATTTATAAAGGACATGGATAAGAAGTTAGATAAGTATCAATCCGGCCTGTATATTTTTACATCAGGCCAATGCCCATACACTTTAAAAGCTACAAAAGAAATTGCCGAAGCAGCAGAAACGGAATTTAATATTAAACCTGCCATTATTAATCTTGAAACTGGTGAGCAGGCCAGAGGTGTGCCATTTCCCTTTGGCTCATTTGGCATTGTGCTTAATGGAAAAGTTGTGGCTGATCACCCTGTGAGCCAGACAAGATTCAGGAACATTATGAAGAAGGAGATGAAAATTTAAACATGAGGGAGGACCGCATTATTATTTACCTCACCACGGTAACTGTGCCTTGTTTTTCAACCAGCTCACCACGAGCATTCCTGAAATTAATTACATAAACATAGGTTCCTGCCGGGACAATTTCGCCGTTGTATCTACCGTTCCAGCCTTCATCCTTGTTGTCGCTTACGAAGATTTGCTGTCCCCATTTGTTGAAGATAGTCATTTCGTAAAACCCTTCTTCAATGAAATCCAAAACTGGTTTAAAATCAATTCCACTTTCCGGCAATAGCGCATTGGGAATTAAAATGTTGGTTTCCAGTTCAACAACAACTTTGTTGGAGAAGCTTTCCGTGGGGCCGGTTCCATTTTCAAGGGCTTTAACATAGTAGGCCAGGTTTCCCTTGCTGCCGGTTAAGTTTGAAACATCATCTGAATGGCTGGTTTCACCGGCTGACAATGTAGCCAGAGGCCCGGCAGGATCAGGTGCTCCGTCAACTTCACGATATACTTCATATCCTGAAATATTGTCCCATCCTTCATAAGCATTCCATTGCAGATCGATCATGGGGCCCGCTGATTTTTGTGCGCTGAGATGAACCGTCCTGGAATCATTTTCAGTTATGATCTCTGCTTTATCGCAAAAATCATAAACTTCAATCCGGTATTCATAACTCTGTAAATTAAAATTTGCCGAATTATCAATAAATGTGATTTCAGGACTATAGTCTATCGTATCAACATTTTCACCTATGAAATTAAACACGCCGTCGCCATCATTGCGAAACACCTTAAACCGGGAAACTTCTGCGTCATCAGCCTGCCACGAAAGTTTTACATGCTCAAAGTTATCTACTGTAACCACCAGGATGCGCGCTTCTTCAGGTTTATCATACGTTACCGTGTTTTCTGATTTTTCACATGAAGTGGATGTTCGGGTTTTATCCTGGCTGAAAGCCCTTATTTTGTATGTGTATTGTACATCTGGTAGCAAATCCTCATGTAAATAAAAATTTTGTGATGCAGGAGTTGTCCCAACAATTTCGTAATCTCCACCATCAACAGATGCTAAAACCCAATAACCACCTAAACCGCCGGGCATATTTCTGTATTTAGTCCATTCCAATTGGATGGAATTTGAGCATGTATCGTATTTTGGCTGATTAAGATTAATTGTAAACAAGGAATCTGTCCAATCGGAATCTTGATTAACGCCAAATCCTTCAGCATAAATATTGTAAATTATTGAGTTAGCACATGCCTGAATTGATAAGTCACGGTAAAATGAAGTATCAATCCCAGGCACAGTATCAATCCGTTCTGATATAGAGTTGATTTTTCTAACAATAACATATCCACTTGTTATGCCAACATCGGTATTTGGAATCCATGAAATGGTTGGGTGATTTTCAGTATCAATTGAAATTGTATCAAGTTGGGGTTGCTGTGCTTCTACTTGAGCATTTATAGAATTAACCAAAACAACAAATTGGACAACACAAAATAGCTTAATAAATAGTAGTCTTTGAGTTTTAATCAGCATGATAAGTATCCTTTTTTAACTACTCTCAGTATATTGATGAAGAATTAACTTCAATTATTTACCCACAACCAAAGTTACCAGCGTGTGAGGGTCAAGATATTTAACGGTTAATTCCCTGATTTCTTTTGCAGTAATGTTTTTTATGGTTTGAATATACCGGTTGAAGTAATCCATTGTGAAGCCGTAATCCACAACAGACTTCACCATTTCTGACAATGCAAAAGGTCCGTCAGCATTACGCAGAAAATTGCCCAGCATGTAGTTTTTAACCAGGTTGAGTTCTTCATCAGGAACCAAATCCGTAGCAAGTCTTCTGATTTCCATAAAAATCTCATCCACAGCTTTTTCGCGCACATCCACGCCAACCTCAGAAGAAATAGTAAAAAGGCCACTGTGTTTTAATGAAGTTACCATTGAGCCAATTCCATATGTGTAGCCTTTGTCCTCGCGGATATTGCTCATCAACCGCGAACCAAAATACCCGCCGAGGATCGTGTTTACAACCTTCATTTTAATGAAGTCAGGATCCGTTTTGTTGAAGAGTACTTTGCCAATGCGTAATGCCGATTGTAACGAATTTTCTTTTTCAATTAACTGAAATTTATCAGGTGTGGTTACCGGAACCTGCATCTTCATTTCTGCATGGTTGAGGTCAACTCTGTGCCGGCCAAAATATTGGTTTAATGTTTCTCTGATATTTTTGGGGATTTGCCCTGAGATCATTATGTAAAAATGGTTTGAGGCATAGAATCGTTTGTGAAAATCCCGTATTACATCCGGATTTACATTTTTATAATCCGCTTCGCTGAGTGGGGTGGAGTAGGGGTGGCATTTACCAAAAATATATTCTGAAAACCTTAACCGGGCAACATATTTCACCTTTTCAAGATTCACCAGAAACTCATGCCGTGATTTTGAAATGATCGTTTGAATCTCATCTTCAGGGAACCTGGGTTGCAGCGCCACTTCCTGAACCACAGGCAATAAATTTTGGAAGTGTTTGCCAAGGCAATAGAGTGTAATCCGTGCATCATCCTTATTTACTGAATTCCGTAAAAAAGCACCATAAAAATCCACTTTTTCAGCAATTTCTCTCGATGTAAAACCGGTGGTTCCTTCCTGCAGGCATTTGTTTGTTTGTGCGGCCTGCAAAGGTATATGCTGATAAATGGTGCCGGCATTAAAAATGAGATCAAGTTTAAGCAGGTCTTCACTTCCCGCATTTACGGTGTAAACCTTTATACCGTTGTCGAGGGTGAATTGTCCGGGTTCAACCAGCTTTAACGATTCAATATCGTGGCCCTGGGGTTGTATTTTTCTAAAATCTTGCATTAGCTTTTTTGATTTTTAGATTTGTAAATGAGGGTTGAGCAATTTCCCGGTCTGAAAACCTGTTGTGTAGTTTCCAAAAAGTGCTCACGGGTTACAGCCTGGTATTTGGCCGCTTCATGATTAACGAGATCAGCATCGCCAAGCAACTCAGCAAAGGCCAGGTTTATGGCTTTGTCAAGCACGTTCATCCTGGAGAAAATCAGGGTTGATTCAATCTTGTTTTTCACTTTTTGCAGTTCATCCTTTTCAGGAGGTGTTTTGGTAATTTCCTGAATTTGCTCATGAATTGCTGCTTCAGCTTTTTCGATGCTTACGCCGCTGGCAGGCTTGCCTGAAACCACAAAAATGCCTTTATCAAAACTTCCCATGATATAGGCGTCCAGTTCGGTAAACAGCCTTTCATCCTTCACCAGTTTTTGATAAAACCGGGAGGAATTGCCATTTCCCAAAATGTCCGAAATAAGGTCGGTGGCATGGTATTCTTCATCAGTTCTTGAACACATATGCCAGGCCTTGTAGATGGCGTTGGCCGGCACATCGCGTTCCACTTCCAGGTGCCGGTCGGTTAATTGCTCCGGTTCTTGAGGAAGGTTTCTTTGGTAGCTTTCGGCATTTGTTATCGGGGCAAACCACTTCTCAGCCATGCGTTTGATCTCGTCCGTTTTCACATTTCCTGATACCACCATTACAGCATTTTCGGGGTTATAATGTTTGTTGTAAAATGCCCTCACATCGTCCATGGTTGCACCGCTAATGTGGCTGATCTCCTTCCCGATGGTTGGCCAGCGGTACGGGTGTTTTTCGTAAATCACAGGCCGGAGTAGCATCCACACATCGCCGTAAGGCTGGTTGAGGTGCGTTTGCCTGAACTCCTCTGTAACTACGTTTCGCTGCACTTCTAAGCTTTTTTCAGAAAAAGCCAGTTGATACATCCGGTCGGATTCGAGCCAAAACCCGGTTTCAAGGTTTTGGGTAGGGATGGTCAGGTAATAGTTGGTTATATCGTTGGATGTGAAAGCGTTGTTTTCTCCGCCCACCTTCTCCAGGGGCTCATCGTATTTGGGAATATTTACCGATCCGCCAAACATGAGGTGTTCAAAAAGATGCGCAAAGCCGGTTTTGTTTGGGTCTTCATCCCGCGCCCCCACATCGTAAATAATATTTAAAGCTGTAATCGGAGTGGATGTATCGCGATGAACAATCACCCGCAGTCCGTTTGAAAGTTGAAATTTATCAAAGTTTATCATGCAAAATTATTTTGGCTGCAAAAGTAGTTTAAGTATGGAAGAGAGCGCATCCGGATTTCGTATGTTGCAAATCAAAATATTTAAATTTAAAGTACAGAATTTTAGTAAGATAGCAAGTTGTCTTTACAAAACCCCCAAACTTCCTAAAAACATTTAAAAAGAATCCCTATTTTAGCAAAAAATTTGTGAATTATTATCTTTCTAGCTATGCACAACACTGAAGCATCTCCGCGTGTATATTACGATCCTGTGTTTATTCAAAACGGTAATCTTGAAAAACTGGGAAACCTTGGAAGAAAAAAATATTTTCAGAAAAAGAGCATCATCAATTTTTTGTATTCCCGGGGCAAATTGTCGAATCCCGAGATTTGCAAACTGGCGAATATGAGTTCTCCGTCAATTCATAAGTTACTCAACGAATTAATGGATGAAGGGCTGGTGAGGGAAGAGGGCATGGGGCATTCCATCGGCGGACGAAGGCCTAATATTTTCGGGTTGGTCCCGGGTGCAAAGTTTGTGATCGGTATCAGTATAGGCCAGAACTTCAGTGAAGTTGCCATTTTTAACCTGCATAACGAGATACAGGAAGATGTGAAGATTTACAATAAACCCCTCGAAAATTCTCAGCTTTTTGTTGACGGTCTTCATGCATTTTGCCTTAACGTTTTGGGAGGTTTTAAAATTAGTGAAGGAAAAGTCCTCGGAATAGGTATCGGAATTTCAGGCCTGACCGATCCAGCTACAGGAAAGAGTTATTCGTGGTTGAATTATTCCACCAAAACAGTGAAAGAACTTTTTGAGGAAAGGTTTCATAAACCGGTTTTTGTGGAGAATGATGCCCGTGTGATGGCCCTCGGCGAATTTGAATTTGGAAGTGCCCGCAACAAAAACAATGTGCTTTGCCTGAATATTGGTGCCGGAATAGGGATGGGGATGATTTTGAATGGAATGGTTTACCACGGAAACTCAGGCTTTGCCGGTGAGTTTGGTCACATCAAGGTGAAAGAAGAAGGTGAGCTATGTATTTGTGGTAAACGCGGATGTCTCGAAACATTTGCTTCCGGTGTTGCTATTGTTAAACGGGCAGTAAAAGAGATTGGTGCCGGAATGACTTCCAAAATTTCGGAACTTGTTAATGGTGACCTCAAAGCAGTTAAAAGCAGCACAATTGTTGAGGCCGCGCAACAGGGTGATCACCTGGCCATTGATCTTCTGGCTGAAATCGGAGAGAATCTCGGCAAAGGGCTGGCAACCCTCATCCACCTTTTTAATCCTGAGGCCATTATAATCGGTGGAAACCTTTCGCGTGCCGAGCAGTTTATTGTGGATCCCATTCAGCAAACCCTCAATAAATATACGATCTACAACATCAAAAAAGATACGGAAATCATTACTTCTTCGCTTCACGAAAAGGCAGCAGTAATGGGGGCCATGTCGCTGGTGATGAATAATATTTTTGAAGATGTTCGTAACCATCAGCAGGTTTAATCAATCAAACGAAAATTCTGATTTTCAACAATAACCAAAATGAAATGGGCGGGGATGAACTGATTAAAATTGTTGCTTTTGGTGATTCCATTACAGAAGGCACTTATGGTGGTGCTGATGAACCCCGGGGATGGACCTCCCTCCTTGAAAGCATGTTTGCCCGGTGTGACCTTAAAGTGGAAATTTTAAATTCAGGAATCCCCGGCGAAACAGCCCCTTTTGGTTTAAGAAGATTTCCCTACCACGTTATTGCCGCAAAGCCGAAGATTGTGCTCATCATGTACGGAGCCAATGATTCATACGATCCCTATGGAACTGGTAATCCTGCAGTTACGATAGATTTGTTCAGCCAATCAATTTCTGAAATGATTTCCCGGGCACAGGCTCACAATATTCTTCCGGTGCTCATGACCACAACACCACTTTTTCTTTTTGACGAATTGAGCGATCACCAAAATGCTCTACTTAGCTCATACATGGACATGATGCGTGAAATTACCATGAAGAATAATCTAAATTTGATCGATCATTTTGTTGAGTGGATGGGCCGCACAGGGCGAGGTGAAGATGTTCAGCAATATTTACCCGATGGTGTTCATCCAAATTCCGGTGGAAATCAGATAATCGCAGAAACCATTTTTAAACCGTTATCCAAAATCATCAAAAAAGAAATAATCTAAATAGCTATGGAAAAAGACTTTACGCGAAGAAATTTCATCAAAACTACAGCTGCTGTTGGTTTTGGCATGATGGCAGCTCCATCGGTTGTACTCTCCAACCCGCTTAAACCCGAAAAAACCCGCATAGCACTTATTGGCGTCGGGCTGCGTGGTCAGAATCATCTGAACAACCTCCTGCAACGAGATGATGTGGAGATACCTGCTATTTGTGATACTTCTCAGCATATGCTGGATAAATCACTAAAAATGATTGAGCAGCGCGGATGGAAAAAACCTGAAGTTTATACCGGCGATGATTACGCTTACCGCGATTTGCTGGCTCGTGATGATATCCAGGGTGTGATCATCTCTACTCCCTGGCTGTGGCACCCAATCATGGCTGTGGATACCATGAAAGCCGGAAAGTATGCCGGGCTGGAAGTTTCGGCAGCAAACACGGTTGAAGATTGCTGGGACCTTGTCAACACATACGAGGAGACCGGTGCGCCCTGCATGATCCTTGAAAATGTGTGCTACCGCCGCGATATTATGGCCATTCACAATATGGTGAAGCAAGGGATTTTTGGTGAGTTGGTGCATTGTCATTGCGGCTATCAGCACGATCTGCGGGCAGTTTTGTTTAACAATGGCGAGCAGCCTTATGGCGGCGGTTTAAAGTTTGGGCCTGAGGCTTATTCCGAAGCACAGTGGCGCACCGAACATTACCTGAAACGCGATGGCGATGTTTATCCCACACATGGCATTGGCCCTATTGCCAATTACCTGGACATCAATCGTGGAAACCGGTTTGTTTCCCTCACCTCAACCTCAACAAAGGCCAGAGGCCTGCACAATTATATTGTTGAAAATGGAGGTGCAGATCATGAGCATGCCAACCTGAAATGGAAAATGGGCGACATTGTAACAACAACAATATCCACGGCCCTGGGCGAATCGATTATTCTTATTCACGACACAACTTTGCCACGCCCTTATTCTCTTGGTTTCAGGGTGCAGGGAACCAAAGGTTTGTGGATGAAGGACGGCAACCAGATTTATATCGAAGGAACCAGCAGCCCCCACCGCTGGGAAGTTTCAAAACCGTACCTGGAAAAATATGACCATCCGTTGTGGAAAAAATACGAAGAACAGGCCGTTGGCTCCGGGCATGGCGGCATGGATTTCTTTGTGTTGAATGCTTTTGTGGAGGCGGTAAAGAGAAACATCGATCCTCCTTTGGATGTATATGATGCCGCAGCCTGGAGTGTGATTACCCCGCTTTCGGAGCGATCGATTGCCAATGGTGGCACACCGCAGGATTTCCCTGATTTTACAGGTGGGCGATGGGTAAAAAGAAAGCCGGTTTTTGGAATTGGTGATGAATATTAAGATATTTGATCTCATTATTTTAATTGGTGATTATGAAGTTAAAATACCTTGCAGCAAATCTATTGTTTGTTTTAATCATTTTTTCAATGAACATTAAGTCTCAAGACATTTGGAATGATTTGGAAAACCCTGCCGTGGTTGGCAGAAATAAATTGCCGGCACATGCTTTTTACATTCCGTATGCTAATACTGAACAGGCTTTTGAAGACAACCGGGACGAATCTCCATACTTTAAGCTACTCAATGGAATCTGGAAATTCAATTGGGTGAAAAATCCTGCCGACAGGCCGATGGATTTTCAGAATCCCGAATTCGAAGTTAATGGGTGGGATGATATCCCGGTTCCGTCAAACTGGGAGCTGCAAGGGTATGGCATCCCGATCTATGTAAATATCCCGTATGAGTGGACCGACAATCCAAACCCACCTGAAATCCCGCATGCTTATAATCCGGTTGGATCGTATGTAACATTTTTTGATATCCCGGAAAACTGGGATAGCAAAAAAGTGATCCTCCATTTTGGTGCGGTAAAATCAGCCATGTATGTTTGGATAAATGGTAATGAAATCGGCTATAGCCAGGGTAGTAAAACACCTGCCGAATTCGACATCACTGAGTTCCTGGTTGCAGGAGAAAACAGGCTTGCAGTGCAGGTTTTTCGCTGGAGCGATGGATCATACCTTGAATGTCAGGATTTTTGGCGCATCAGTGGCATTGAACGGGATGTGTTTTTGTATGCTGCTCCCAAAGTACACGTCAGCGATTTTTTTGTGGAGTCGAAACTCGTAAATAACTATAGGGATGGTAAGCTGGACGCTAACATAATCCTGAAGAATGATTCTGACCAAAAATCCGGAAAGATGGATTTATTCTTCAGGCTTTACGGAAATTCGCTGGGCAGCCTGGTTTTCGAGGAAAAGCAGAAAATTAAGCTGGATGAAGGGCAAATGCTACCGGTTACGTTTAATTTCGATTTGAAGTCCCCACGCATGTGGTCGGCAGAAATGCCCAATTTATATACCGTGGTTATTTCTTTGGAAGACCGCAAGGGAAACATACTGGAATGTGTTTCAACAAAAACCGGATTTCGCACTTCGGAAATTAAAAACGGCCAGTTGCTGGTAAATGGCGTGCCGGTTCTGCTCAAGGGTGTGAATCGCCATGAGCATGATCCCATAACCGGGCATGTGATTTCTGAAGCCTCGATGATGAATGATATTCTGCTGATGAAACAGAATAACATCAACACGGTCCGCACCAGCCATTATCCCAACGACCCACTTTTTTACAGGCTCTGTGATGAGCATGGCCTGTATGTGATTGATGAAGCCAACATCGAATCGCATGGTATGGGCTACGGCCCCGAAAGCCTTGCCAAGGACAGCGCCTGGAAAGAAGCCCATCTTGATCGCGTGATCAGCATGGTTGAGCGTGATAAAAATCATCCGTCAGTCATCATTTGGTCTTTGGGTAATGAAGCCGGCGATGGCATAAATTTCACGGCTTGCTACAATTGGGTAAAACAGCGTGATCCTTCCCGTCCGGTCCATTACGAGCGTGCTTTGCTTGGCACCAACACCGATATTTTTTGCCCGATGTATGCCGGTGTTAACTATATCGAAAAGTATGCGCAGGAAAAACAGGAACGCCCGCTGATTCTTTGTGAATATGCTCACGCCATGGGAAACAGCAACGGAAACCTGCAGGATTACTGGGATGTGATCAAAAAATATGACCAGCTTCAGGGGGGATCAATTTGGGATTGGGTGGATCAGGGACTCTTAAAAACAGATGAAAAAGGTGTGGAGTTTTATGCCTATGGTGGCGACTATGGTCCTGATGATGTGCCCAGCGATGGGAACTTCTGCATCAACGGACTTGTATCTCCGGATCGCACACCTCACCCGGCTTTAATAGAAGTAAAAAAAGTATATCAGTACATCGATTTTGAAAAAGTTGATCCGCTCAAAGGGAAGTTCCATATCATCAACAATTACGATTTCATCGATCTTTCAAATGTGTTTATTCAATGGGAATTGAAATCTGAAGGTGAGTCGCTTTTCTCCGGAACTATTGAGAACATTGGCCTACAGGCCGGAGAAAGCAAAACATTCAATTTGGATTATGTTGATCTGGCTATGAAGCCTGACCGTGAATATTTCATCCACTTCAGTGCGGTTACTAAAACTCCCGATGGTTTGATTCCGGCAGGCTATGAAGTTGCAGCAGCACAATTTGAAATCCCGAATTACCAGCCTCCTGTTAAAGTGATTTCCCCG
>CAYNDN010000001.1:54753-66005 GCA_964395075.1 uncultured Lentimicrobiaceae bacterium
ATCCAGCTTGAACATGAAATTGTGGTGCAGGGTGAAGGTTTTGAAATGCGCTTTGATACGCTAACAGGAGTTTTATCACGATGGCAGTCGAATGGAATTCAAATGTTTGATAAACCTCTGGCTCCCAATTTTTGGCGGGCCCCCACCGATAATGATTTTGGTAATGGCATGGACAATCGCTGTAAGCCATGGAAGGATGCCCCCAAAAGCATGGCATTGGTTTCTACCGATTTTCAAGTGTTGGATGCATCGAATGTTCGGTTCAATACGTCCTATTATTTGGGAGAAGTTTTTGCCTATCTGCACCTGGACTATCAAATCAATGGCCGTGGTGAAATTGCCGTTACCGAAAAAATTGAGATGACTGACCCTCCACAACCTGATGTTGAATGGCTGACACCTTCAAAGAAAGGCTTCGGCACAGCCATGGATTTTGATGCTTTGCCCGCTCAACTCGAATTGAACGATCCGGGGCCGGTAGTGCTACCTGAGTTTACCTTTGAGGTTTTAATTTTTCCTACAAAGCTGGAAGGAAAAAATGCTATATGGGACAATCATGAATGGGCTGAAAGCCGTCTGCATTACGAGTTCAGGGATGGGAAACTTTACTTTTTTCTTGGAGGAAACAATCACGAGGCATTTGTGTATCCGTTTGCAGAGAATCAATGGTACCTGATATCAGCAGCATATAGCCAGTTTGAAAAGCAATTGGATTTTTATGTGAATGGCGAATTTATCCAAACCGTAAATTTTGAGGATGCCAAACCACTCGATATTTCAGGGATCAGCTACATGGGAGGGTTTCAGCAGGGCGAGCGGTTATTTCACGGGAAGATGGACGAGTTTCGGTTATGGAACTCCAAACTTTCGCAAAAGCAGATTGCCAATAACAGGGATAATTCTTTACAAGGTAATGAACCCGGATTGTTGCTTTATTTTGATTTTGAGCAAAAAAGTAACAACATAATCCCGGCTAAAACAGGTTTAGGGATGGAGTTTAAACTTATGGATTTGAGAAAAATCCGGCCGGAAATCCCCAGGTTTGGTGTCCGTTTTGCAGTTTCAGAAAACTATGAAAACCTGAACTGGTTTGGCCGAGGGCCACACGAGAATTACTGCGACCGGTTTACCTCGGCATATGTGGATTTGCATGAAAGCACGGTTTTCGAGCAATATTTTCCCTACATCAGGCCGCAGGAAAATGGCTACAAAACGGATGCAAGATGGGTTACCCTTACTGATGATAATGGAAATGGAATATTGATTGATGGGTTACCTCAGCTGTCGTTTTCTGCATTGCACAATTCCATTGAGGATTTCGATCAGGGTACCAAACAAAATTACCGCCATACCAATGACATTATACCAAAGGATAAGATTTTTGTTACGATAGATATGAAACAAATGGGCGTAGGTGGCGACAACAGCTGGGGGGCAAAACCTCATCCGCTGTATTTGATTCCGGCGGGTGATTATACTTTTCAATTCAGGATTTGCCCGGTAAAGCAAAACGCTCCTGATCCATTTGAATTTCATCTTTGGGAAAAGGAATAATTTACTAATAACCTGATATTTTTTTTGGATACTTCAGTTGCGAAATCCTTATCCCAAAATTAAGGGGAAAATTTGTAATAAATCTTTCTAATCCTGAATTTATCATTCGAAAGGCTACGCACCGCCATTCCAATAAATTCATTCGTGATAAGTGTATTAATGTTCAGGCATATTTGGTTTGAGGTCTTTTATCGTCTGCTTCAATACATGGCAATAAAAAACCGGCAACATCGCTGCTACCGGTTTCAATATTTTGATGAACGGCTTATTTAATCAAAGCCTGGTATTCGCTATCTTCGAAATAGTCGAGAAATTCACGATCAACCGTTGCACATTTCTTATATTTTGAGTCGGTTTTTATGGCTTTCTCAAGATTTTGCATAGCCATGGATTTGTTATTAGTGCGAGCACCCACAATGGCCATCAGGTAATAAGTACCACCATTTTTGCGGGCACATTCCAGTTGCTCTTCAGCAAGTTTGTAATTCTCCACCATTATCTGTGCAAGTGCTACATGATAATTACATTTAACACCGGCAAATTTGCTGATTGCTGATTTGTAATTTCCCTTTTCCAAGTCTATCAAACCAAGGTTATAGTTATTGTCAACTCCCATTTTGTTGGCATTCAGGAAGTTTTTCTCGGCCTGAGCATATTCCTCTTTTACAGCATAAGCAACCCCAAGGTTGTTGGCAATAGCACCATTGTTGCTGTTTAGGTTTTTTGCTTTTTCGAGGTATTCTATAGCAGCATCAGTTTCTCCGAGCTTAAGTGCTACATAAGCGGCATTGTTAAAGCCTTTCCAGCTGTCGGGGAATTGTGTTGTTGCTGATTTGTAAATCTTATATTGTGTGTTCCAGTTGTCGGTGAGTGTTCCTGCATAAAGCAACTCTTTTTCGTTAAGTTCACGGGGGTTGGTAGTGGCCAGCCTTGCAATTTCCTCATCAGTTTTCTTAGGTTCGAAACAATTAACCATTACTGTTGCACGGCGAAGTGAAGGAAGGATAGATTCTTCGAGTTCAGGATAAATATTGATCATGTTTCTGATCTCTTCTTCGCGCTGCTCAGGGCGGGACGATTTTACAACATTCAGGATTGGCTGCTTATCTTTAATGCTTGAACCTTTTACAGCTTCCATGAAACCGTTCCAGTCTGGACCATGTCCAACAAGTTTCAAATTCAGATCATTAGGGTCTTCATAAGTTACTTTTGAGTCATTTTCACGAACGAGTTTTTTCAGGTTTTTAAAAACCACAGTTTTTGCTGTGTTACCTCTTCTCTCTGATAGGCCTTCGTTAAAGGTTTCTTCACCTTCAGGTGATGCCCATCCATCAATTTCCACATCCTTGATTTCCCAACCCTTACGCACGAAATTACTAAGGTTTTCAAGTTGGCCCGGCATGTCCTTTTTCTTATTCCATTCCAGATTTTTGTTGAAAAAGTGAAGGTTTTTCTGATAATAAATAGTGGCCATTTCGCTTACAATGGTAACTTTTTCATAGCCGTGAGGAGCGAGTTCCAGCATATCAACGGCAAACTGCGAATCTACCTGCATGCCGTCTTCTGATGCTTCCATTACCTCATCGGCAACAAGCATTCTGAGGGAAGTGGCAATAACCCCATCAGCAATTTTCACTTCACCAAGGTTAACAGCTTTTTTCATTTTCATGGCATCTGCCATGCTCATTCCCTGGGCAACCGGTTCTTTTGGTAAAAACGCAACCATATTTACCATCAATTCGGAGGCTCTCATTTCGGGGACAAAATCAAACTGTTCAGTATATGTAAAGGTTCCGCCATTTTCGTAATTAACTTTGGTGCCTTCACCATCAACATTTTCGCCGATAAGTGTCATGGGTGTTAGCTCCATATCTTGCCCGTCAAACTTTAAAACAGGCTGGAAAAATACAGCTGCTTTTTTGTTGAAATACTTTGGAGGGATGTTACCTGTTACGGTAAATTCCACAGAGCCCCCTTTGGTTTCCAGTACCTCAGGAGTTACCTCATAAGAAACCGAATTAAAATTATTGGCCATCTTTTTCAGGTTATTACAACCTGCAAAAGCAACAACCAAAAGAATCAGTCCTGTGATTTTAAAAATAGATGTCTTTGTCATAATAGCTCTAATTTATTTGTTAATATCCGTTTTTGAGTGTGCAAATATAAAGTGTTTCATCTTGAATACACATATTTTTTAACAACTAATAATGAATTATTGATGGGATTTCCCATATTTTTTCATACTAAAAATATTCAATCGGACAGCTTGCCATACTTATTAAAAAATTCCCACACAATAATTCCCACACTCACAGAAACGTTTAACGAATGTTTTGTGCCATGCTGAGGAATTTCAATACATGTTTCCGCCATATCTACAATTTTCTGGCTAACTCCCTTAACCTCATGCCCAAACACAATGGCGGTTTTATCATTTGGTTTTAATGAAACCATCCCGGGTTCAATGCTCTTTTCGGCTTGTTCTACAGCAAAAATCCGGTATCCCCGGGTTTTTAATTCTCTAATAGCATCTGATGTTTCGTTAAAGTATTTCCAGTTTACAGATTCTGTTGCCCCCAGGGCTGTTTTGTGGATTTCGCGATGCGGAGGTTTTGCTGTGATCCCGCAAAGATAAATGGCCTCTATCCTGAAAGCATCCGAAGTGCGGAAAACGGAGCCAATATTATTGAGGCTCCGTAAATTGTCGAGTACAACAATGCAAGGAAGCTTTGGGGCTGTTTTAAAATCATTCACCTCTAATCGCCCCAATTCTTCATTTTTTAGTTTTCTGTTTTGTGGCATAAAGAAACTTGCTTTGCTAATGGCTATTTTTTAGTGAGTTATTCACATCATTTTAATCGCCGAAATTACTGATTATTTTTGCAGAAATTTCAGCGGATTTGGCAAAAACAAAAACAAAAGACGCAAAGGTTACACCCCTGATGAAGCAATACAATGCCATCAAGGCCAAATATCCTGATGCATTGTTGCTTTTTAGGGTTGGCGATTTTTACGAAACCTTTGGCGATGATGCCGTGAAAGCTGCCAACATCCTTGGTATTGTACTTACCAAACGAGCCAATGGTGCTGCCTCTTACGTTGATCTGGCCGGTTTTCCGCACCATTCGCTCGACACATACCTGCCCAAACTTGTTCGGGCCGGACAGCGTGTAGCTATTTGCGATCAGTTGGAAGACCCCAAACTGACTAAAAAAATTGTGAAACGTGGCGTTACTGAACTGGTAACGCCCGGGGTCTCGTACAACGATAAAGTGCTGGAAAACAAGGAAAATAATTTTCTGGCCAGCATTCACCTGCTTCCAAAAAATTCAGGTATATCTTTCCTGGATGTTTCCACAGGTGAGTTTTATGTTACGCAGGGTTCACATGACTATATCGATAAACTACTGCAAAGCTTTAAGCCCAGCGAGGTGATCATTCAGCGGAGCAAGCGCCGCCAGTTTACAGAACAATTCAGTGAAAAGTACTATACCAACACTTTTGACGACTGGGTTTTTACCGGGGATTTTTCGAGGGAAACATTGCTGAAACATTTTAACACTGCCTCGCTCAAAGGTTTTGGTGTGGAGGATATGGAGAATGGGAACATTGCGGCAGGAGCTGCATTGCATTATCTTGCCGAAACCCACCACGACCAGATTGGTCATATTTGTAAACTTTCCCGAATTGAAGAGGAGAAATACGTTTGGTTAGATAAATTCACGATACGCAACCTTGAACTGCTCTATTCTTCCAACGAAAATGCAGCTACACTCATGGATGTAATCGACCAGACCATTTCACCCATGGGTTCGCGGATGATCAGAAAATGGATTTCGCTGCCGCTCAAAATCAGAAAAACCATCGAAGAACGCCATGCTGTGGTCGGATACCTGATTAGCAATCCGGAAATTACCGAAATCCTCACCCAAAACATCAAAGCCATTGGCGACCTGGAAAGGCTGATTTCGAAAGTTGCCGTTGGGCGCGTTAATCCACGGGAATTGAAACAGGTGATGAAAGGCCTCTATGCTGTGGAAAAGATCAAGGAAAGTTGCGCCATCTCTCAATCCGGACCGCTCAAAACCATTGCCGACCAGATAAACCCCTGCCAGCTCATCAGGGATAAAATAGAAAATGAGCTTCAGGAAGAACCGCCTGCAATGGTTAACAAGGGCAACGTAATTAGTGAGGGAGTTTCATCAGAGCTGGATGAGCTTCGCAAACTGCTGTATTCAGGCAAGGAATACCTGGAACAAATCAGGAAAAGAGAGATTGATGCCACCGGAATCCCTTCTTTGAAAATCGCTTTTAACAATGTTTTTGGCTACTACCTGGAAGTTACCAACGTGCACAAAGATAAAGTTCCTGAAAACTGGGAGCGCCGGCAGACACTGGTAAATTCAGAAAGATACATCACCGAAGAGCTTAAAGAGTACGAACAAAAAATCCTTACGGCAGAAGAAAAAATCCTCGACATTGAAACCAGGCTGTATAATGATCTGGTTTTAAGTACAGCCGAATATGTAAAACCCATTCAACTAAACGCCAGCCTTGTTGCCCAGCTCGACTGCCTGCAATCCTTTGCGCAAACTGCAATTACTAACAACTACGTGAAACCTGAAATTGATGACAGTTATGTGCTTGACATCAAAAAAGGGCGGCATGCAGTTATCGAAAGCCAATTGCCTCCGGGAGAAAAATATATTCCGAATGATGTTATGCTGGACACCAAAAAACAGCAGATCATTATCATTACCGGGCCAAACATGTCGGGTAAATCTGCTCTGCTCAGGCAAACAGCTCTAATTGTTTTGCTGGCACAAATGGGAAGTTATGTCCCTGCCGAATCAGCAAAAATTGGCTTGATTGACAAAATATTCACACGTGTGGGAGCTTCTGACAATATCTCATCGGGCGAATCCACCTTTATGGTGGAGATGAATGAAACAGCAAGCATTCTGAATAATATCTCCAACCGTAGCCTTATCATCCTCGATGAAATTGGCCGTGGCACATCCACTTATGATGGCATTTCCATAGCCTGGTCTATTGCTGAATATCTACATGAACACCCTGTTTTCAGGCCAAAAGTGCTTTTCGCCACCCACTATCACGAGCTCAACGAAATGGCTTCATCCATGAAACGGATAAAAAACTATCATGTTTCTGTGAAAGAGATCAACAACAAGGTGATTTTTTTGCGCAAACTGGTTTCGGGTGGCACGGAGCACAGTTTTGGGATTCATGTGGCCAAGATGGCAGGTATGCCAACCACAGTTATCGAAAACGCAAAGGCACTGCTCCAATCACTTGAAAAAACGCACAGTCATGATCAGCTAAACAAAAACCTCAAATCCAGTAGCAAAAAAGATGATTTCCAGCTTAGTTTCATTCAGCTCGACGACCCTCTTCTGCTTCAGATTAAGGACGATATCCTCAATACTGATATCAACACCCTCACTCCTGTGGAAGCTTTGATGAAATTAAACCAGATCAAAAACCTGCTCAACAAATCGGTGTAACACAACCCTAAACCAATTCTGAAATTATATTTAAAATGGAACTACTGCAAATTTTGTGGAAGATCATACAGAAAAACACACAAAAAGCTGGCAGTCGGCAGTGGTTATGCCTTTTAGAAGACCTTTTTAATAAAAACTCCATAGACTTTTTTAGCTACCCATTTTTCCACAATCACTGCCTACTGGATACTGCTGACTGCCAACTTTTTGAAAACAAACAATAATCAGCAAAAAAAATTTTGCCCACAAAAATGGTAGTAGAACCAAAACTAAATGCTTCTGGCGAATATTAATCAGCATTTTTCAATTTATTGTTCCCCAAAAATTTGTTAATTAGCTATTTAATTACGTTAAATCTGAGCATGTGGCCATGAAACTCTCCGAACATACAAGGCCTGCGCTTCGTACCGCGGTCATATTTTTCATATTTGGTTTTTTCTGGATATTACTCTCAGACCAGTTTGTACATCAAATATCGCCTACCAGTAAAGTTGAACAGCAATTACAAACCTATAAAGGATGGTTTTTTATTCTGTTTACAACCGTTTTATTGTTTTTTGTGGTGCGCCAACAGATCGTTCTGGTAGTAAAGCTCAGAGACAAGCTGGTGAAGACCGAGGACAGCTTTAAAAAAATGGTGAACCTGACCCACGATTTGATCTGGCATACAGATGCTAACGGGAAAATCCTGCAAATCAATGATGCAAGCCTCGAAATTCTGGGCTACATGCCTGAGGAGTTGACAGGAAAAAATTTCTATAAATTGATACCTGAGGCATTCTATAAAGCAAATCATCAAAAGTTTGTTGATCAGGTAAAAGGAGGGGCAACATTTATCGATTTTGAGTCAGAGTTTTACCATCGAGATGGAAGTATAGTTTATTTAAAAGATGCTGTTCATGTGGTGAGAGATGGTCATGGAAACGTACTTCGACTGGAGGGTGCATCTACAAATGTTACCGGGTATAAGACGTATGAAAAAAAGTTGATTAAAAACCAACAGCGTCTTGAGCTGGCCATGTATGGTGGTGAAATCGGCCTTTGGGAATATTGGATAAAAGAAGGCCGGGTGATTTTAAACGAAGGCTGGCAGGAAATTCTGGGTTTAAATGCAGTGGATTATGAGGTAGATATAGAAAAACTAAGGCAATTGGTTCATCATGAGGATATAAAAATACTCGAGGAAAATTTCGGGAAACCCATAGAAAAGTCAGAAGGTTTATTAACTGCTGAAATAAGAATGATGCACGCTAAAGGCACCTACACATGGATTAGCGCAAAAGGCCGGGTAACAAAATGGAACGGAAATGAACCCACTCGCATGATGGGGGCAATTACGAATATTACAGAAAAGAAAAACCTCGAACTGGAACTGAAAAATCTCGTTAATCTTTACAGTAGCTTCATCAGTTATTCAAGCGAAGGCATATATCTTTTTGAAATGAATGAACCCATGCCCATTGATTTGCCGGTTGAGCAACAAATAAAGTTGTTGTATCACAACGGCTATATCAGAACCTGCAACAATGCTTTTGCCAAAATGTATGGTTTCGAAACCGGCGAAGAAATGGTGGGTGCCGATCAGGAAACGCTCCACGGCAGTGATGATGACCCGGCAAATATTGAGCTGCTGCGAAGGTTTATAAAATCGGGATATCGCATCATGAACGATGTAACCCGTGAAACCGATAAGGATGGAAACCTGCTTTACATTTCGAATAATGTGGTTGGAATAATCGAAAATGGGAAATTGCTGCGCACCTGGGGAAGTCAACAAAATATCACTGAACAGATTCTCTCACAACAAAAAATTGAAGAGTCAGAAATTCATTACCGTCTCTTGTTCGAAACCAACCCGGTTCCACTAATAATTTTGAATGCGCACAATCATTATTTCCGGGATGTGAACCTCGCCATGGAAAATCTCCTGGGTTATCCAAAAGCTGATTTGCTAAATATAAAATTCACAGATGTTTTAAAGCAACCCGAAGGCTTAAATGGGATGGGGCATGTTGAAAATTCAGAAGATCAATCAGCTACCGATGAAATCGAGTTAAAAAACAAAGCTGGAAAAATTATACCCTGTGAGGTTAAATTCGATAAGCTCAATCTCAAAGGTGAGGATGCTATCCTTGGTGCTATCAATGATCTTACCGGAATCAGGGACGCAGAAAAAATGGTGATTCAATCATTGATCGAAGGCGCTGACAATGAACGATTACGCGTGGCCAAAGAAATACATGACGGGTTAGGTCAAAACTTAACTGCTGCAAGTTTGAACCTGAATTCTGTTGTGGACGAAGCGGATAAAATGAGTGAAAAGTGCTTTGAAAAATTTAACAATGGAATCAAATTTTTGAAAAATGCTATCGAAGAAAGCCGCAATATTGCCCACAACCTCATGCCCAAAGCTATCGTTGACTACGGCGTCATCCTATCCTTAAACTCACTGTTTAACCAAATCGAAAAATCAACTGATTTAAGGATCAGGTTCTACGAAAACCTCGGCGAACATGTAAGGATGGATCTCCAAACCGAACTGAACCTTTACAGGATTACCCAGGAAGCCATCAATAATGTAATTAAACATGCTGAAGCCACAGATGTTTTTGTGCAGCTCATGTTGCATTCCAACGAAATTATTTTTACTTTTGAGGACAACGGCAAAGGTTTCGATAAGTTTGTTGCTAACACAGGAAAGAAAGGCATTGGCATAAAAAGTATATTTAACCGGGCAAAAGCCATGTCAGGATATTGTGATATCGACAGCGCACCCGGCCAGGGAACCACACTTACCGTTGTTATACCCATATAATCATGACTACCAAAACATTACATGTTACGCTCATTCTTGCCGACGACCATCAAATTGTTAGAGATGGTTTGAGATCGCTCCTGCAAAACGAAAAAAAATATGTCATTGTAGGTGAAGCCGAAAACGGGATTCAGGCTTTGGAGTTGGTCGAAAAACTTAAGCCAAACCTGGTAATTATGGATATCAATATGCCGCACATGGATGGAATAGAGGCCACCCGGATCATTGGTGAAAAACACCCTGATACAAAAGTGCTGGTGTTAACCATGACCAGTGAGCAGGAGCACATTAAAAAGATGATTGAAGCCGGAGCCGGAGGGTATATTCTTAAAAATTCGGGTAGGGATGAACTGATTTCAGCCATCGATTTCATTGTATCCGGGCGAAATTATTTTAGTGATGAGGTTAAAGATGCCATTATGCAAAACATGGTTCAGCAACAAGCAAAAAATGATAAAATTGCAGGTGAACCTGTACCCCTGACGCGGCGCGAAAAAGATGTGCTGAATCTCATTGTGAAGGAATTTACAAACTTTGAAATTGCCGAAAAACTTTTTATTAGTGTGCGCACGGTAGATGCCCATCGCCGCAACCTGCTCGAAAAAACCGGAGCCAGAAATACTGCAGGTCTGGTGAAGTTTGCCATCGAGAATAGCCTATTTACGAATGATGATTGAAAGTTTTTAATTTCAAAAAACAATATAAAACATATACCATGGAAAAACCGATAAAGAAAAAGGTAACTGGGATTGGCGGCATATTTTTTAAATGCGAGCAACCCAACGAGATGAAAGAATGGTACGCGAAAAACCTCGGTCTTGTTACCAACCGGTACGGGTCGTTATTCGAATTTAGAAAATCAGATAAGCCCACCGAAAAAGGTTATCTCCAGTGGAGCCCGTTTCCGGAGGATACTGAATATTTCGAGCCTTCCGACAAAGAATTCATGATCAATTACCGGGTTGAAAACATAGAGGAACTGGTTGAAGAATTGAAGAAAAACGGGGTGCCGGTCCTGGATAAAATTGAAACTTACGAGTATGGAAAATTTGTGCACATCCTCGATCCGGAAAACAATAAAATTGAACTTTGGGAGCCTGTTGATCCCGCTTTCACAAAAATATATGAGGGGAAAACCACAAAGTAAATATGGCTTTAAGGGATGTTGCTTTTATTGAAAAAGAACAAGATAAATAGCAGAAACGTAACCATTAAATAGCCAAACGCAAAAAGGGTTATCATAACGAGATTGTATGACATGACAAAAGGAAAAGCCTCCAAACCGCACATCGGGATTTTTGGCAGACGAAACACCGGAAAGAGCTCTCTGATCAATACCCTGGCCGGACAGGATATTG
>CAYNDN010000002.1:0-1667 GCA_964395075.1 uncultured Lentimicrobiaceae bacterium
ACAACTTTGAGATTTCCCTTGCCGTGAAAGATGACCAATTTGTTGGCCTTGTCATCGACGAAGTAAACCAGGCTGATTTAACTAACCAGCGCATTAAAATTTGGGTTGAACAACTTAAAAAGGATCTGAATTAAGAAATGACATTGCCCGGATTAATCATCCTTATCCAATATGGCCTTTTTGGAGTGTTGTTTTTTGCTGTACTTTTACAGGTGAAAAGGGATGGCAGGGAATTGTTTGGCCGCCCCTCTATGAATATGGCAACACAAATGATTGGTAAATTTGCTTTATTTGTACCCATACTGGTTTTGCCGGCCGCAGCTTATGGATTTAACTTTTCGTGGTATCCATTGAATTTTTGGATGATCTGGAGTTCAGTTGCCATAAGTTTTATCGCCATGATTTTTCTCAGCCTCTCGCTGCTGCAAATGGGGAGATTCACTAAAATGGGGCTTCCCAAAAATGACAAAATAATGCTTCAAACCAAAGGCGTTTACTCCGTTAGTAGAAATCCAATGTATTTCGGATTGTTTATCCTGGCCTTTGCTGCATTGCTTTATGCACCAAACCCTGTCCTTCTAATTTGTACAATCATTGGGGTTTCTATTCATCACATGATAATTCAAAGTGAAGAGCGGTTTTTGGAAACAGAGTTTGGCGAAGGATGGCATGAATACAGATCTAAAGTGCGCAGGTACATATAAAAAAAGGTGTGAAATGCATCCACACCTTTTAAGCTATAATTGTGGAAAATTAAATCTATAGGGCTCCATCATCATAGGCCCGTTCGCCATGAATCGATTCGTCAATACCTAAAGTTTCATCGCCTTCGGTAACTTTTACCGGAGTAATAAAATTGATGATGGCGAGCATGATGTAAGTGAAAATAAATGCATAAGCTGCTCCTCCAAATACCGCAACTACCTCTTTAAAGAAGAACGCCGAATTACCATCCAGAAGTCCGGATTGTCCGTTAATGTGTTCATACGCAAATACACCCAGCAGGATAGTTCCCAGCATACCACCAACACCGTGAACACCCCAAACGTCGAGTGCATCATCCCAGCCCAGTTTGTTTTTAAGGTGAACGGCCCAGTAGCATACAAATCCAGCTGCAATACCAATAAGCATGGCTGACCATAGCGGCACAAATCCGGCTGCCGGAGTAATGGTTGCAAGGCCGGCAACAGCACCAGTCATCAGGCCAACAAACTTTGGTTTACGTCCTCTGATCCACTCCACCACAAGCCAGGTGATAGCAGCAAATGAGGCTGCAACATCGGTATTCAAAAATGCCAGTGTTGTAATGGCATCCACATCTAATTCGCTGCCTGCGTTAAAACCATACCATCCAAACCACAGCAAACCCGTACCGATGGCTACCAGTGGAATGCTGTTGGGCGGCGAAAATGTATCGCGCCGTTTTCCGACATAGAACACCGAAGCCAGCGCAGCAAAACCAGCAGTTGCGTGAACAACAATACCACCAGCGAAATCCAGAACACCCCATTGAGCCAGCAATCCACCTCCCCAAACCATGTGAACGAAGGGATAATAAACAAGGATTTGCCAAACGATGAGAAAAATCAAATAGGATTTAAAAGTAACGCGGTTTACAAAAGCACCAGTAATCAGCGCAGGAGTAATGATGGCAAACATCATTTGAT
>CAYNDN010000002.1:1677-36866 GCA_964395075.1 uncultured Lentimicrobiaceae bacterium
ATAGGATATTTGCCGTTGTCGTAGGCCTGATCGAAGGCAATACCCCGTAAAAAGGCATGGTCGAAATTACCAATGATTCCGCCTTCACCACCGCTGAAGCAAAGCGAATAGCCAATAGAAACCCATAAAATTGTTGTAATACCCAGCGACACAAAGGTTTGCATCATAATACCAAGGATGTTCCTTTTTCCTGCAAGGCCGCCATAGAAAAATGCCAAACCCGGTGTCATCAACATCACCAGGCTGGTAGCCAAAATCATAAATCCGGTTGAACCACTATCAAACATAATTTTTATCTCCTATTTTTAAAGTGAAAAACCAAAAACAATGAATATGTTTTCGGCGGTTGGGTTTGTAATTAATGAGCCACTCACCGGCAGGCTGAAATTATCTGTGATTTTGATCTCTTTGGCCAGTGACAAACCAAAGTTTACCAGCCCAAAATCATCATCGTTTTTACCGTACAGGTAATAGTTTCCGGTGGCTGCACCCAGAAAAATATTGTAATCTATTTCCTTATGTGTACCACCATATCCCAGTTCGAAATACAGGGAGTTGTCAGAATCAGCACCATAAAAATTCATGGCTGCCATAAAAGTTATTGGAAAGTTTTCGAGGCCGTTGAATGAAATAGTACCTTCAAAAACATGGCCTGTGGTGTCTTTACCATACTCAAAATAATTGTTACCGGCAGACGTGTCGTTCGGGAAAAAATAATCGGTAAATGTGAGTGTTACAACCTCCCGGATGTCATAAGAAACAAACAGGTCTGCTTCCTGCATGCTGTTTGAGTTGGTGGAGTATGAACCCCAGGCGCCAATGGTAAAGCCGGAGTTTGAATAGCTTGCCCACGGCTGGATGGCCGGTGAGTTTCCAAAGTCTGTACCACGCCAAACATACCTGTTAAAGACGTCGGTTCCTAAATCAAAACTACCGCCTTCCTGAGCGTTGATTGTAATGCAAAATGCGGTAATAAACAGCATTGCAAAAAATCCTTTTAGTAAATATTTCCTTTTCATGAAAATTTGGTATTTGTTAATGAACGTTAAACGCTGCAAAGCTTCATATTAAGTTTGGTTTACACAATACCGATATTTCTGAAAATGATTTAGGTGCTGCACTTATATTTTTTGCGTGATTTACGCAAACCACATAGTAAGTAACAGATAATGAGAGGGTGAGAAGGCAGTGCTGTCCTGTGATGTTTTAAATCTCGATGATATTATTGCGTATGGCAAATTTGATCAGGTCAACGGTAGATTTTAATTCCAGCTTTTGCATGATATGATTTTTGTGAGATTCAACGGTACGGACACTGATGAATAGTTGATCGGCAATTTCGGAGTTTGACAAACCCTCAGCAAAAAGCTTTAGGATTTCTGTTTCCCGGGTAGTTAATTCGTTTCCTTTCCGGCTGTCTTCATTTTTTGCCTGCTGGATAAAACTGCGCAAAATCACATTGGAAATGGCCTGGCTGAAATACTCCTCTCCTTTGTGCACGGCTACAACTGCTTCCTGCAACTCACTCCGGTTTGTGGTTTTTGGCAGATAAGCTTTGGTGCCGGCTTTTACAGCATTAAAAATGTAGTCTTCGGTGTTATACATCGAGAGCACCACCACTTTGATTTCAGGATATTCTGATGCCAGTTTTTTGGTGATCTCAATACCTGAGATATCCGGCAGGTTGATATCAAGCAGCACAATATCAGGTTTATGGGTTTTGATCAATGCAAAAAAATGGGAGCCGGAATCTGCCTCGCCAATGATCTTAAATCTTTCATCCCCTTCCAGTAATGCTTTGATTCCATCCCGAACAATCAGATGGTCGTCAACAAGTATCAGTTTGATTTTGTTTTCATCAGAAGTATCCATTTTAGTAAGTTTATATTTTACATTCAAACCTGATCCTGGTGCCATGTCCGGGTGATGAAATAATTTGCAGAAAGCCATTTAAAATTTGTGCCCGCTCCATTAAATTATTGAGGCCGTTTCCATGCTTATGGTCACTATTTTCCATATCAAAACCGCAGCCGTCATCCTTAATTTCGAGTTTTATTGTATTTTCTTCAAAATCCAGCTTCACCTCAATATGCTTTGCCTGTGCGTGCTTAATGGCATTGGTGAGCGCTTCCTGGCAAATCCTGTAAATGTATATCCTGGACTTTTTTGGCAATTGTTGTGTCGATCCTGTGCTTTTAAATTCAACAGGGATGGATGCTGATTGGCTGAATCCGCGGCAAAGATTTTTTAATGCGTTGGTTAGGCCAAATTCGTTCAGGACCGATGGAGCAAGGTCGTTCGACATCCTGCGGATATCCTCGATGGTTTGCTCGAAATAGGCTTTGATTTTTCCCATCTTCTCATTATCACCTTTCGATGCAGTCTCACAATAATTTTCAAGCTGGAGTTTGATGGCTATCAGCGATTGTCCCAATCCATCGTGCAAATCCCGCGACAGCCTCTGCCTTTCTTTTTCCTGACCATCGATGAGGGACCTAAGTCGCATTTTCTTTTCCTGATTAATTTGTTCCTGCTGCTGATTTAATTTAATTGCCATTTGATTGAAGGCCGAGGTGAGTTCACCTATTTCATCGTTGGATTTTACAGGCAGGTTTACATCAAAATCTCCGTCAGAAATGTTTCCTGAAGCCGTTTTAAGCTGAATGATGGGTGATGTGATCTTTCTTGCCAGAATGTAGGCAAAAATGAAAATCAGAATGGCCACGGCCAATCCGATAATCAAAAAATCCGATAACAAATTTCTGATGGGTGCGGTAGTCTCAGCCGTGTCAATTTCTGCAAGTATTACCCAGTTTAAACCTGGAATATCCACCGGGCTGAAAGAGCTCAAAACACTGATATCCCTGTAGTCGTTAATCACCGATATGCCTTCATTTCCTGCCAGTGCTTCCTTTACGCCTGTTGTGTTAACAGTGGTTTTTAAAATGGAGTTCTCCTGGAAACGCGATTGGCTTCTCATTAGCAAATCTGATCCAACAATGTAGGATTCTCCACTTTCCCCCAACCCCTCTTTTGGGTTTTTCTCGAGCATGATCCGGTTGATCTCCTCCAGCGACATTTCCATTATCAATACGGATATACCTGCTTTCAGGTAGATCGGTGTCGAGATGAAAATGGCCGGGTCGCGGGATTTTGATTGAAGGAATACATCATGAATTTTAACCTTTAGCTCTTCCAAAAAATCTAGTTTTACCGGAAGGATTTGTGATGATACATGCTCTTGATTAATTAGCATCCCCCCACTGTCGGCGATAAGTTTGAAGCTGATCAATGTGCCAGCAGAATCGAGAAACCATATTTTAGTGTAATAACCTGTAACACCAAGGTAATTTTGCAAATATGTTACAATCGCTGACTGAGAAAAGTGTTCATCCCCAACCAAATCATTCCCTTCAATTTGCCATTGTGCAATTTTTTTAGCTTCTTCCGTGCTGGCCAGCAAATCAATGTCGCGAATTCTATCCTGGAAATAGGATTCTATCTGCATTCTTTTGTTCACTCTTACTGAGGTTAATTGCTCGAAAGTGCGGTTTAACAGTGCTTCCTGTGTAGTGTAAAATGCAAAAACAGCAGTGATAATTAATCCGGCAATGCCAATGATTACAAAATAGACCACTAATTTTTCGTTGAGCGAAATCTGTCGCATGAGGCGTCCAAAGATAGGTTAATTTCTAACCAACTAATCCTTATTCTGACAGTTGGATTTTGTTTTTGAGAACTTCAAAATTTATTACTTTTACATCTTGAATTAACATCGAAAAAATATACTTATGTCAGGACACAATAAATGGTCAACAATTAAGCGGAAGAAGGGCGCAGCGGATGCAAAGCGCTCAAAGATCTTTTCGAAGATCATCAAGGAAATTACGGTAGCAGTTAAAGAAGGTGGCCCTGATCCCGAAGCAAACCCCAGGCTCAGGCTTGCCATCCAAAATGCCAAAGGTGCCAGTATGCCCAAGGACAACATCGAACGCGCCATCAATAAAGGTAAAGATAAAGATGCTGCAGCATTTACTGAGCAAACTTTTGAAGGGTACCTGCCAAACGGAATTGCCGTGTATGTGGAATGTACAACCGATAACCAGCAAAGAACGGTTAGTGCTGTGCGCGCCATCTTCAATAAATACGGTGGAAACCTTGGCACATCGGGTTCGCTGAGTTTTTTATTCGACCGGAAAGGCATCTTTTCTATCCCGCTCAAGGATGATATGGATATGGAAGAGTTTGAGCTTGAAGTGATTGATGGTGGTGCTGAAGATATTGCCGAAGAAGAGGGTATGATTACGGTTACCACCTCGATGGAAGATTTTGGCAAAATGCAGAAAAAGCTCGAAGAATTGGGCATTGAAGCCGAAAATGCCGAACTGCAACGCATTCCTAACGATACCGTGACACTTGACCTGGAAAATGCTAAAAAAATACTGAAAGTAATTGATGCTTTCGAAGACGACGACGATGTGCAAAAAGTTTTCCATAACATGGAAATCACCGAAGAGGTATTGGCCGATATGGAATGATCCTCCAATAATTTGTTTAATATTAAGCCGGCTATTGTTGTCGGCTTTTTTTTATTAACAGAAATTTTAATTTACTTAAAAAGAGCGAATTACCGGCTGCCCGAATTATTAACAAACCATCTTGCCGGGAGGCAAAAGCCTTAATTTTGCTCTTCCTGTTTTTTGTTAATCACCCGTGAAATACCTCAATTTTTATGTACCTGATTTTTGATACCGAAACCACCGGCTTACCCCAGAATTACAGTGCTCCGCTAACCGATTTCGAAAACTGGCCTCGTATGGTCCAAATTGCCTGGCAGCTCCATGATTTGGACGGAACACTTGTTGAATACAAAAATTTTATTGTAAAACCTGATGGGTTCACCATTCCCTTTAATTCAGAAAAAATCCACGGGATTTCCACCCGCATGGCTGAGCACTATGGTCAGGATATCAAAATAGTGCTGGAGGAATTCGCTGATGTTATTGCCAGGAGTTCGCACATTGCAGGCCATAATGTGGAATTTGACATCAATATTACAGGATCGGAGTTTTTGAGAAATGGTTTGGAAAATGCCCTGAAGGGGAAACCTGTGGTGGATTCCATGATAGCATCGACTGATTTTTGTGCGCTGCCTGGTGGCCGCGGTGGAAAATTTAAATACCCGAGCCTTTCTGAATTACATGCAAAGCTGTTTGATGTTGAGTTTGAGGAAGCACACAATGCAACAGCCGACGTAATAGCTACAACGCGCTGTATCCTTGAGCTCATCAGGATTGGGGTGATAAATCAAACACATCTTAAGGTTAATCCGGAACAGTTGACAGCTTTCAGGGAGAAATATCCAAACACCATTGAGCCGGCCAAAATTGATTTTGAATCCAACAAAGCACTGAGTGAAAAACTGGCCAAACTAGCGGCTGAACAAAAAAAGACCCAAATAACAGATACCACCTCCGCTGAACCAGAAGAAGCTGCTCCTTTCACCCATTTGCACGTACATTCCTATTATTCAGTGCTCAACGCAACGCCACCCCTCGAAGGGTTGATCAGAAAGGCAAAATCACTGGGCATGAAGGCCCTGGCATTGACCGACCTGGGAAATCTTTTTGGAGCTTTCCAGTTTATTAAAGTGGCCAAAAAGAATGATATAAAGCCCATTATCGGTTGTGAGCTATACCTGACCAAAGATCGTAGAAAAGTAAAATTCACAAAGGATGATCCCGACAGAAGAACTCAGCAGATTTTCCTGGCAAAAAATATCAATGGCTATCGCAACCTGGCTAAACTGAGTTCAACAGGCTGGATTGAAGGAAATTATGCCGGATACCCCAGGATTGATAAAGCGGTTTTGCTGGAATGCAAGGATGATCTGATTACCACCACAGGTGGGATTTATTCTGAAGTAAACAACCTGATTTTAAATGTGGGTGAGCAGCAGGCCGAAGAAGCTTTCAAATGGTGGCACGAACAATTTGACGATGATTTTTATGTGCAACTTAACGGACATGAAACCCCTGAAGAAGAGCGCGCAAATGCTGTGTTGCTGGAGTTTGCCCAAAAATATAATGTAAAAGTGATTGCTGCCAATGAAGTATTTTTCCTGGAAAGAGAGGATTTTGACCTGCACGACAGCCTCATCTGCATCAAGGAAAATGAGTACCAGTCAACACCCAAAGGCCGTGGGCGCGACAAGCGGTTTGGATATACCAGCGACCAGTATTATTTCAAATCCCAAAAGGAGATGCAGATGCAATTTGCCCACATCCCGGAGGCTTTGGCCAATACTCAGGAGATTGTGGATAAAATTGAACCCTTTGAGCTAAGTCGTAACCCCATAATGCCTGAGTATGATATTCCCGGGGAATTTGGCACCATCGAAGCGTATCGCGAAAAGTTTACCAAAGAGATGCTCATCGCTGAATTTAACGAAGAAGGAGGCAAAAATAATTACAAACGATTGGAAGGTTATGATAAGGTGTTGCGCATTAAATTTGAATCCGACTACCTGAAGCTCCTGACTTACGATGGCGCAAAAATCCGCTATGGTGAGCTGACAGATCAGGTGAAAGACCGGATTGATTTTGAACTGGATGTGATCAAAAAAATGGGTTACCCCGGATATTTTTTGATTGTCTGGGATTTCCTGCGTGAAGCCCGCGAAATGGGCGTTTGGGTAGGCCCGGGGAGGGGATCGGCCGCCGGATCGGTGGTGGCTTACTGCCTTAAAATTACGGATGTCGATCCCATCAGCTACGACCTGCTTTTTGAGCGTTTTCTGAATCCCGACAGGATATCACTGCCCGATATTGATATTGATTTTGATGAGGACGGCCGCGACCGCATACTAAAATGGGTGGTGGACAAATATGGCCACGACCGGGTTGCTCATATTATTACCTTTGGTAAGATGGCTCCCAAAATGGCCATTCGTGACATAGCACGTGTTAAACAGCTTTCGTTGTCGGAAGCCAACCGGCTGGCAAAACTCATCCCCACAAAGCCTGGCACCGATTTCAAGGAAGCCTACAAGGAAACCCCTGAATTGCTGAAGGAAAAAATGTCGTCGAACGATCCGCTGGTGAAAAACACCCTCATCAGTGCAGAAAAAATGGAGGGGACTATCCGAAATATCGGTACACACGCATGTGGCATAATCATCAGCAAAGACAGCCTGATTGATCATATCCCGTTAAGTACGGCCAGAGATGCTGACCTGCTGGTTACCCAGTTCGACGGCTCACACATCGAAGATGCCGGCATGCTTAAAATGGATTTCCTTGGCCTGAAAACGCTGTCCATAATCAAGGATGCGGTGGAAAATATCAGGAAATCAAAGGGTGTGGAAATCGATATCGAAAACATCCCCCACGACGATAAAAAAACGTATGAACTTTACAGCCGTGGAGATACAACCGGGATTTTTCAGTTTGAATCAGACGGCATGAAAAAGAATCTGCGACAGCTTAAGCCCAACCGGTTTGAAGATTTGATCGCAATGAATGCACTCTATCGTCCGGGCCCGATGGAATACATCCCCAATTACATAAGGCGTAAGCACGGTAAAGAAAAAGTGGAGTACGATATTGCCGATATGGAGGAATATCTGAAGGAAACTTTTGGAATTACTGTTTATCAGGAGCAGGTGATGCGGCTGTCGCAAAAGTTGGCAGGTTTCACAAGAGGCCAGGCCGATAACCTGCGTAAGGCGATGGGAAAGAAAAAAGTGGCTCTGCTAAACGATTTGGAACCCAAGTTTTATAAAGGTGCCGAAGAGCGTGGCCATAAAAAGGAGATGGTGGCAAAAATTTGGAAAGACTGGCTGGAATTCGCCAAATATGCTTTTAACAAATCGCACTCCACTTGTTATGCATACGTTTCGTATCGCATGGCTTACCTAAAGGCACATTATCCTGCCGAATTTATGGCTGCGGTGCTCAGCCGTAACCTGAATGATATCAGCAAAATCACTTTCTTCATCGAAGAAACCAAGCGCATGGGTATTGAGGTGTTGCGCCCTGATGTGAACGAATCGGAGCAGCGGTTTATGGTAAACAAAAATGGCAATATCCGTTTTGGGATGGCCGCGATTAAGGGTCTCGGTAGTGCTGTTGCAGAATCGATAATAGAAGAAAGAAAACAAAACGGGCATTACCAGAGCGTTTTTGATTTTGCCAAACGCGTAAACCTGAAAGTGGTGAACAAGCGCAGCTTCGAGGCATTGGCACGTGCCGGGGCTTTCGATTCTTTTGAGAACACACACAGAGCACAGTTTTTCTACCAGGAAAATTCCGAAGATTCCATCTTTGTCGAAAAGTTGATGCGTTTTGCCATTAAATACCAGGAAGAACAAAACTCCCAACAAGTATCCATGTTTGATGATTTTAACCAGGTGGAGATATCCGACCCGCCCATGCCGGAATGTAAACCGTGGTCAAACATTGAACAGTTGCGCAATGAAAAGGAGGTTACCGGTTTTTATATCTCAGGCCATCCTTTAGACGAATTCAGGTTGGAAATTGAAAACTTCAGTACCCACAGTATTTCTGATTTCAAGGACAGGCTAAAAGATTTTGCTAATCGACAGATTACATTTGGAGGTATGGTGGTGGCTACCGCTCATCGAATGACAAAAGGCGATAAGCCCTGGGGTATTTTCACTATCGAAGATTTTGATGATACCTTTGAGCTCCGGTTGTTTTCTGAGGATTATCTCAAATTTAAAAACTTCCTTACCGAAGGTTTTTTCCTGCTGATTTCAGGGACGGTTAGATCACGGTTCCGTTCAGAGGATGAATTTGAATTTAAAATCACTGATATCAAACTACTTCCTGAAATCCTGGAAAGGCAAACCAAACATATCAAGCTTCGCATAGCGGTTGATGATCTCCAGCCGGAACTTGTGGATGAAATCTTTGAGCTTTCTAAAAAACATAAAGGTGGATGCCACCTGAGTTTCCATATTTATGATTCCGATGGTACAAAACTCGACCTGAGTTCCAAAAATGTTAAGGTAAATGCGACTCACTTTCTCAAAGCCATCCAGCAATTGCCCGAAGTGAATTTTTTAATCAACAAAGTATAGCCAGGTAATATTTTCATTGAAGTGGTTGCGAACATTTTGATAAAATCAATTTGAAAACCATATCAGGAAATCTTAGCTGCACCAAAGAAACACTGGTTCATAAAACAAGCAAAGGCCGTCCCGGGCGGGTACGGCCATTTGCTATTAACCAAATTAGTGAGCTATGAAAAAAAATTACTTTACCACAAATCGAGCAATGTCGATTAAATAATTAAGTACTTCAATAGGATAACGGAAGATTAACCCGTTTGTTTACCATTTAACATTTTTAAAGTTTTTGGCTACCGCTTCCCAATTTACCACATTAAACCAATTGTTAATGTATTCGGGGCGTCTGTTTTGATATTTCAGGTAGTAGGCGTGTTCCCAAACATCTAATCCCAGTATTGGCATTCCCTTTTCTTCGGCAACATCCATCATGGGATTGTCCTGGTTTGGTGTAGAAGTAACTTTAAGTTTTCCGGTTCCATCTACAATCAACCATGCCCATCCACTACCAAATCGGGTAGCGGCTGCATTGCTAAATGCATCCTTAAATTTATCGAATGAACCAAAAGTGCTGTTTATTGCGTTGGCAAGTTCACCGGTTGGTTCGCCACCACCCTGTTTTGCCATAACATTCCAAAATAAGTTGTGATTGATCAATCCGCCACCGTTATTCCTTGCACTTGCTGAAGCTGATGAAATATTCGCCAGTACTTCGCCAAAAGGCTTATCTTCCAGTGGTGTGTCTTTTACGGTCGCTAAAAATTTATCGTAGTAGGCTTTATGGTGTTTTGTGTGATGCAATTGCATGGTTTGAGCGTCAATGTGAGGTTCCAGCGCATCATAAGAATAAGGCAATTCAGGAAATTTTAAATCTTTCACTGTTGTGTTTAACATAACTTTAAAGTTCTTTTAGATTATTAATTTAGATTCATTCTGAACAACGAGACAATCCGGTAATTGTTTACCTAAATTTGGCTTTTTGTCTTTTTTAACAAGATTTTATGAGAAAGGATAGAATACAGATTCTGAAAAATGAGGTACTGCGGATCAGGCGTTTTTCAGATTTTCGATCAGATTGGTGAGGGAAACAAATTCATCAATATCTAACTGCTCTGGCCGTTTAGCAAATACTTTGTCTGAAAGTGTTGATTCTTTTGGGATCAGGCTCCTGGTTGAGTTGCGGATGGTTTTCCGGCGCTGGTTGAATGCGGTTTTCACCACCTGTACAAAAAGCGTTTCATCGCATTTCAATTCAAAATTTGATTTTCGTTTCAGCCTTACTACTGCCGATTTCACTTTGGGTGGTGGATTAAAAACATTTTCGCTGACGGTAAACAAATATTCAATTTCGTAAAACGCACCGAGAATGACCGATAGGATGCCGTAGGTTTTATTTCCGGGAGGGGCCGCCAGTCGCTCAGCAACTTCTTTTTGTATCATGCCAACAACCTCCGGGATAGCTCGTCTGTTTTGGATGATCCTGAAAAAAATCTGGCTGGAAATATTGTAGGGAAAGTTCCCGATGATGGCGAATTCATCACCAAAAACACTTTTTAGATCATGCTTCAGGAAATCTGCTTCAATAAGGTTTGACCGGATTTCCGGAAAAGCCTGTTGAAGAAAATTTACCGATTCCCGATCAATTTCAATAATTTTCAGGTTGTCAACCAAAGGTATCAGGTATTTGGTTAAAATTCCTGTTCCTGCGCCAATTTCCAGCACCTGTCGTGTAAACGTAAGGCTCTCAACGATTTTTCCGGCGATATTGTCGTCGGTAAGGAAATGCTGGCCGAGATGCTTTTTTGGTTTTACGTGCAAAGGAATTGAGTTAATCGTTATTGGTTAATCGTTAATCGTTAATGGTTAATCGTGATTCGTACATCAGAGCCACCATAAATTACTATTAATTGATAATCCCGCCCGCGGCGGCATTTCATTTCGCTCAACTGATAACGGAAGCTTGCAACAAACTCATTGTTCAAAAAAAAAAGATTCATTGATTGAGGTGTGGTGGAAATAATTCACTTAATTCAACTCATCCCCACGTAGTTCACGGAATCGTTTTCGGGCTTCAACCACAAAAAGGCTACCCGGGTAGTCGAGCATCAATTGCTGGTAAATGGTCATTGCCGAGTCAGGATCATTAAACACAAAATCGTACAATTCAGCCCGTTGCATCAGCGCATTGTCGGCAAGTATATCATCCGGGTATATATCCGAAACCTGTTTGAAAAGGCTGTCTGCGATTTCAAAATTTCCTTTTTCTAACATGATCTCACCCTTGCGGAAAAGTACTTCGTCATGCAACGGATGCCACAATGCCACCATTTGTATGGAATCAAGTGTTGACAAAGCCTCATCATATTTGTTGCGATACATAAAAAGGTCGGCTTTGGAGAAATAACGTAAAGCCGTGTAGGAGCTATCCATATCTATATTGTCGCTGATGAGCAGAGCCAGGTCCATTGCATCGTTGGCAATAAGTTTGGATGTTGCCGCTTTCAAAACATCGAGCTGTGCTTTGGCCCAGCTAAATTCTCCGATGTAGTATGACAGCTTTGCATTTTTATATTTGGCTGTATGTCCGATCGGATCATTTTTAAAATCAAGGTCAACCTGTGAGTATAAAAGTGTTGCATCCCATTGTTCACCAGAGAAAAGTAAAATGTCAGCCAGTTCAATTTTACATTCAGCAATCAATTGCGGACTTACATTGGGCATATCCACAGCTTTGTTGAGTAACAGGGTGGACTCGTCAATTTTATCGAGATAAAAAGCCTGCAGGTGAGCCAGGTATTTCATGATTGGCACTGTAGATGAATTTTCGCCAAACTCATCGAGTGCTTTATGGTATTCCGTTTCCAGGGCTGTAAGATCTTCATTGGTGTAATCAAAGCTATTGGTAACTTTCAGATATCGTGCGTTTAACAGTCCTATCCGGGCATCAAGATAAAACGGTTCATATTCACCCTTTGAGATCACATAATTAAAAGCATCTACCGCTTCATCGTAAGCCTGATTCGATAGACAGATGTTTGCCAGTTCAATGATCCGTTCACCACTTTCGTTGAACCTGCGATCCAGTGATTTGCTTTGCATCAGGGCCATTTCAAAATCTTTTTGCTGTATGGAATACCAAATCAGCATTTCGGAGAAATAAATTTTTTCCGGGTTTTTCTGCACACGCCGCAACAATTCAGTTCTGATTGCATGCGCAACCAATCCTTCTTCTTCATCTTCAAGCGCAGATTGCAGTCTTCCACGTACGTATTCAGTCCGGCTCAAATCACTTTCAATTAGATCCAGGTATTCGTTAACCATCTCATCATAATTTTCCAGTCGGTCATAAATTCGGGCTAACTCAAGGTTAAATGCATAATCAGAGATAAGTTTCCGGCCTTTCAGGTAAGTACTGATGGCATAATCGGTTTGGCCACGATAGTTGTATGCATTCGCCAGATCGCTGATCTGGCTGCGGTTGGCAGTAAGTTTATCAAGGGCTTCATCAAAAAGTTTTTCAGCTTTTTGCTGATTTCCCTCAAGTGAAAATAAAAATCCTTCATCAACAATGTAGCGCAATGTTTCAGGGTTTTCGCGCTGTTGTTTTCGCACAAGTTTAAAAGCTTTTTTGTAATCACCCAGTTCGATGAGGCAGTATATATAATAGGTGTAGAAAAACCGGGTTTGCTTTTCTTCAAAGAGCTGCTCGTATAGTACAAGTGCTTTTTCATATTCCTTATTTCTAAAATATTCAGAGGCCAGCTTTTCGTTATCGGGTTTTTCCAATTTCGATTTGGCAGTTTCAGCCCTGGGAAAGGCCGGAACCTCCTGCGCCAATACGCGCGGTGAAAACCAAACTGAAATTAGAAGAATTAGTGAAATGAAATATCTCATGTTTTGTATTTTTCGGGTATTAAACCAACAAAGCAACACAAATATTATGTGTTGGTGGAAGATATGGCACTAAAAAATATTAAAAAACCCTGACCAAAATGTGCTCAGCCAGGGTTTTGCTTTCATGTATCTTTAATTTAATCAATGGTATCAAACCCTGTGTGCGAAACAAGTGCTTTTGGAATTTTAATGCCTTCAGGCGTTTGGTTGTTTTCTAACAATGCTGCAACAATCCTCGGTAGTGCAAGTGCACTTCCGTTGAGTGTATGTGCCAGTTCATTTTTGCCATCATTGTTTTTATAGCGAAGCTTCATGCGGTTGGATTGGTAGTTTTCGAAGTTGGAAACCGAACTCACTTCTAACCAGCGCTCCTGGGCTGCTGAAAAAACTTCAAAATCATAAGTGAGTGCTGAGGTAAAGCTCAGGTCGCCACCACAAAGTCTTAAAATTCTGAATGGCAGTTCAAGCTTTCTAAGTAATGTTGACACATATTCACGCATTTCTTCAAGGGCATCATAAGATTCTTCGGGCTTGCGAATCTGCACAATTTCTACTTTATCAAACTGGTGCAGACGGTTCAGTCCACGCACATGTGCGCCCCACGATCCTGCTTCACGACGGAAACAATTAGAATAAGCCACATTTCTGATCGGGAGGTCAGCCTCTTTAAGCATCACGTTGCGGTAAATGTTTGTAACCGGAACCTCAGCAGTGGGAATGAGATATAGCTTGTCTTCCGGAACTGCATACATCTGGCCGTCCTTATCCGGGAGTTGCCCGGTTCCATAAGCCGAATCTTCGTTTACCATGAGCGGTGGCTGGAATTCGATGTAACCGTTTGTTATGGCTTCATCCAGGAAGAAGTTGATCAGCGCACGTTGCAGCCTGGCACCTTTGGCCTTGTAAAACGGGAAACCTGCACCTGTAACTTTGTTGCCAAGTTCAAAATCGATGATGTCGTATTTTTTAATCAAATCCCAGTGAGGCAGTTCCTTTTTCTCCGGGATGTCTCCTTCGCTGTAAACAACTTCATTGTCTTCTTCGGTTTTGCCAGGAGGCACACTTTCGTGTGGAATGTTGGGCAATTGCACGAGCGCATCGTTTAATTTTGAGGTTATTTTATCCAATTCGCTGCTCATGGTTTTCGATTCTTCTTTGAGTTGCCCCGAGCGTACTTTCTTATGGGCGGCTTCATCCGCTTTGCCCGATTTATAAAGTTGTCCGATGGATTTGGCAATTTTATTGGCTTCGGCGAGGGTTTGGTCTAATTGGTTTTGCAAATTGCGCCGTTTTTCGTCTAAGTTGATGATTTCATCCACCAGTGCGGATGCGTCCAAATTTTTAATTTTTAACCGCTCTACCACAAGAGCCGGATTTTGACGGATGGTGTTGATTAGGAGCATAATGTTTTAATTGTATTGGTATTAACAAAAAAAATCTCCTGCTTTTAACTAAAACAGGAGATTTCAATTTCCACACGGAATTTCTTTAGTTTGCAGCAGGTATTTCTTCGCTGGCCGGAATTATATTCACGTAGGATTTGTTGTCTTTTTTTCTGCGGAACTCAACTGTGCCGTCAACAAGGGCAAACAGTGTGTGGTCTTTTCCCATTCCAACGTTTAAACCGGGATTATGGGCGGTTCCGCGTTGCCTTACAACAATATTACCAGCTCTTACATTTTGGCCTCCGAAAATCTTTACACCCAGTCGTTTACTGTGTGATTCGCGGCCGTTGTTTGAACTACCTGCACCTTTTTTATGTGCCATAATATTTAAATTTTAAATGTTTCTAAAAATTATGCGCCAACCGTAATGCCTTCAATTTTCAGTTTGCTGAATTGCTGGCGGTGGCCGTTTTCAACCTGGTAACCTTTTCTGCGCTTTTTCTTGAAAACCGTTACTTTATCTCCTTTTACATGCGATAAAATAGTAGCTGAAACTTTTGCACCATCAACGAATGGTTTTCCTACATTAATCGCATCCCCATCCTCGATAAGCATTACCTTGTCGAAATCAACAGTATCGCCTTCGTTACCTTCAAGGCGGTGAACAAATACTTCTTTGTCTGTCTCAACTTTAAACTGTTGTCCTGCTATTTCTAATATTGCGTACATTTCTAATTATGAATTGATAAACCTGTTTTGAAAAAAGGAGTGCAAAAGTATAAAATATTTCTAACTAACAAATTGTTTTGAAGGTTTTTTTGAGTAGGGTTATTTGCAGGCATTTCAAAACCACAGCATTAACAGCTTTATTTCGCAGGCCTGTTAACGAGAAGCACACCCAGCAGGATGACCCCGGCAAATAAAAATGCAGCCAAACTAAACCTTTCACCATCGGCAATTCCCCAGATCAATGCCACTACAGGAACAAAATAGGTTACTGAGGTTGCAAATACCGCATTTGTCATTTGTACTAACTTGTTGTAAATGATGATCGCAATTGCAGAGGCCAAAAAACCAAGTAATGCTATGTAAAGGAATGCTGAAAAGCCCTTTGGATGGTTCACAATTAAGTGTGGAAAGTTGGTAAAGAAAAACAACATCAAAGTTGTTGGTATCCCGATAAAGAAAAATCCTAATGAGGCAATTGTAATGGAAGGCACATCATTTAAGTAGTACTTTATCATATTCGATTGAATAGCATAAAGCATTGTGGCGATGATGGCATAGATGGCAAACGAAAAATGAAACTCAAATGAACCGTTGCTCGTGGAATAGATCAGTCCTACAGCTCCGATTAAACCAAGAAAAACACCTGTTACGTTGAGGTATCTTGTTTTCTGGCTGAAAAAGATCAATCCCAGCACGAGGGTGAACAACGGAGTAAGTGAATTGAGGATGCCTGCAAGTGAACTGGCGATGTGTGTTTGGGCTTTGGCAAACAAAAAGGCAGGTAAGCCTGTACCGATCAAACCAATTATGGCAATGATAATGATCTTTTTTTGCGGAACTTTATGGAGGCGCTTTAAGGCAAATGGCAGCAATAGGATGAAGGAAATAAAAATTCTTAGGGCACCTACTTCGAGGCTCGAATAAACCTCAAGCCCGCGTTTGATTAAAATAAAAGAACTCCCCCATATTAGCACCAGGGTAAAAAGCATAGCCCAGGGTAAAAAGCCGGTACTTTTGATATGAGAAATAAATACCATGATTTTATACTTCATGAAAGGGGGGGTGAAAAGGCTGCAAAATAACGCATAAACCCCGAAACTTCGGCTGATTAATTAGAATGAATGATGAAATATCCTATTTTCAGTTTCTTTAGCGGGAATTTGGGTTGCTATCAAACGCTTAAAAAATGGTTCTACTAACATTTTTGTGGATAAAATTTTCTATGCTGATTAGTGTATGTTTTTACTTTAACATCTTTACAAGTTTAACCAATTTAGCCAAAATCAATGTTTTGAGTTGTAAAAGCTTATTAACGCAGGTTTAGAAAAAAAAATCCAAAAAAAATGTCAAAATATTACAATTGTTTTATTTTTGCATTGCAAGTAAAAATTCAAATCATACATGATTAAACGCTTACTCCTTAATTTTGAGGTGTTTACGGAATTATTCAATTTATCTCCGGCCTTACACTATTTGTCACCAGGTTTTCGTGCAGCTTTTTGCAAAACAACCGTATCATTTTCTCACCGAACCTGTATGAAAAGGAACTTGTAGGGGAACCACCGGATTTCTCCTTTTAAAATCATTATCAAAATATTATGAACGAATTTTCTGAACGAAATCTATGAAAATGAAACAACAATCTAGAATGAACTTGATTCCCCCTTAGCTAATTCCGGGGATTTATTCAGTATCGCGAATAGCAAAAAATAAAATTTTAACTTAAAACAAATCAAACTTGATTATTTACTAACTAAAAACAATTTCTTATGAAGCAAATTACAAGTTTATGGCTGTTGATGTTCTTTTTTGCATCAACCGCATTATTTGCACAAACCGCCAGTACAGGGTTGGCCAAACAGGCCGCTAATCCTGACTTGGATCAGCAAAAAATGGAGATGATGCAAAATCTCAATGCTGAGACACAACCCGGCGTTTTACCTGGCGTAAACCAAACCAACGGGAACCATTACAGCAAGTTCCAGGGGCCAAACGGTACAAGAGACGTATTGTACGACAATGGTCCTTTTGTAACTGCTGAAGGAGTTGGTTCTAACGGAACAGACTACAGTGAGTTGCAGGATGCATCTCTCGGTATGGGAACTTATGGTTCCGGTGTACAACTTAGTGCCGGAAACTCACTCGCTGACGAATTTGAAGTAACCGGAACATGGATCGTAAACAGCATAACTGTTTATGGTTATCAAACTGGTTCAGGTCCGCCATCAACACTCACAGGTGTTTATATGCAAATTTGGGATGGTGATCCAACAGCAGGTGGTTCAGTTATTTGGGGTGATCTCACGACAAATATCATGGAATCAACCGAATGGACAAACGCCTGGCGCGTTCTTGAATCAGGCCCAACAGAAAACCGCCCGATTATGGCAGCAGTAGCTGAAATTGGTGGTGAGGTATTTAATGCCGGCACATACTGGATTGAGTATTCACTGGATGGCTCAGGTGCTTCAGGTCCCTGGAACCCACCGGTAACGATTGTTGGTGAAACCACAACAGGTAATGCACTGCAAAATCAATCAGGTACTTGGGTAGCTCTCGAAGACGTTGGCCCACAGGGCATTCCATTTGTAGTAGAAGGATTTGAAGGTCAGCCGCCAGCCAATGATGTTAGCATTTCTGCTATCGTTGAGCCTGTATCAGGTGTTGACCTTACAGCTGCCGAACCTGTTACCATTACCATTAAGAATAATGGTACTGACGAACAAAGCGACATTCCTTACGAAGTTACCTGGGATGGCCCGACTGGTACACAAACCGTTAGCGGAACCTTTGCAGGCCCGCTTGCCTCAGGAGCAACTGAAGATGTAACACTTGCAGAAACCGCTGACCTTTCAGCTTATGGCACATACGATTTCGAAGCCTGCACAATGCTTGCCGGTGACGAATATCCTGATAACGACTGCAAAACCAAAACTGTAACCAATGACGAACCCAGCCTCTGTATTGAAAATCTTTACACAAGTGGTTGTGGCTTCGGTGATGGTCTGATCTCATGGTCACTGGAAAATATTGAGGTTCCGGATATTCCATGTTCCGGTACACCGGAATGGTATCATGATTATACTGACCAGGTGCATAACCTGCCTCCGGGAGATTATGATTTGACTGTTGTGGCCGGTTATGGCTCAACATACTTTGACGTTTGGATTGACTTTAACGATGACCTGCTCCTCACTGATGACGAGTTGGTATTGGATGATGCTGTATGTACTGATGCTAACGTGCCTTATGTGTTTACGGTATCCGTTCCCTCAGGTGCTGCACCAGGACAACACGTGCTTCGTTTCCGTACAAACTGGATCGACCCCGTTCTTGATCCTTGTGAAACTTACTCTTATGGTAACTGCTGCGATTTCTCAGCATTGATTGGCGATGCTCCTGCAAATGATGTGGGTGTTACCTCAATCGACATGGCTACATTTTATGAGCCGGGTATGGTTACTCCTATGGCTACAGTTAAAAACTTTGGTACTGATACTCAAACATTTGATGTTACACTTACCATCGACGGTTACAGCTCAACAATGAATGTTGCCGGTCTAGCTTCAGGTGCTACCGAGCAGGTAACATTTGATGACTGGAATGCAACTGAAGGTTCATTTACAGCTGAAGCTTGTACAGATCTTTCAGGAGATGAAAATCCCAATAACGACTGCAAAACGCTTGGCATTACCGTTATGGAAGGCCAGTTCGTTTATGCTTATAATGCTTATGATCCTTCAGGTGCTTTGGTAGAAGGTCCGGTTTCATTCGACCTTGCTTTGCCGGGAATGGTTAACCTGATTGCTCCAACCACAAGTACCGACTTTATTGCAGGTGGTTGTTGGGCAGCAGATACCTGGTGGGGTGTTCAGTACGGTGGCGGCCTTTATACCATCGACACAGAAACCGGTGACATGACACTGGTAGGCTCAAGCCCTGACTGCAGTGGCCTTGCTTTTGACGGATCCACAGTTTACGGTGCATCGATCACTGACCTCTACACCATTGATCCTGCCACAGGACAAGGTACCATGATTGGCCCAATGGGTAATACAGGTGCATTGATGATTGGAATCGGTTGTGACGCCGCAGGAAACCTTTACGGTTTCGATATTGGCGATGATAATTTCTACAGCATTGATAAAGTAACCGGTGCTGCAACACTTGTTGGATCAACCGGACAAAACTTTAACTATGCACAGGATATGTCGTTCGATAAAGCTAATGATGTTTGTTACCTTTCAGGATATACTACCACCGGTGGGCTTTACACTGTTGATGTTGCAACCGGTGCAGCTACATTACTCGGTGAATTCCAGGGTGGTGCCGAAATCACAGGTTTTGCTATTCCTGGTGCCGGCCTTCCTCCGGCAGGTCCTCCTCCAACAGCATTTGATGCCAATTTCTTTGAAGGCTCAGGTGTTGAAACCGAATGGATTGATCCTCAGGAAATGGGTACATGGATTGGTTATGACGACGGTGAGAACGTTGGTGGCCTTGGCCTGAATGGTGGTGGAGAATATTGGGCTGCCATCCGTTGGGAGCCAGCTGACCTGACTCCTTTTGATGGACAATACATAACTAAATTCCAGTTCTTCCCAAGTTTGTTTGCTGTTGAAGCTGACATCACTTTCATGATTTGGGAAGGTGCCGACGCCGCAACAATGGTTTATGAGCAAGTACTCAGTAATCTTGACTGGGATGAATGGAACACCATTATGCTTGATGCAATGCATACAATTGATGCATCACAGGAACTCTGGATTGGATTCCACGTTGTGCATGCAGATGGTGAATATCCATTAGGATATGATGAAGGCCCTGCTGTAGCCGGATATGGTGATATGGTTTCATTTGATGGTGTGGACTTCGTTTCGATGGCCAATGAATACTCTATCGATAACAACTTCAACCTCCATGCTTTTGTTGCCGAAGAAACTGATGGTGTTATCAGCAACAAGCAGCCATTACCAATGCCTGGTGCAACTGTAACAAACACTGAACTTGCTACTACCGAATTAAGGCCCACTGAAGCCCCAACTAACAGCAGGGGTTTTGTTGGTATTAATATATACAGGGATGGCATGGTCGTAAATGCTGATCCCGTTGCTCCCGGAGTGCAGGCTTACACAGATGCTTTCTTTGAGAATGGAACATACATGTATTATGCAACTGCTGTTTATGATGACGGCGAATCTGTTCCAACTGCAATGGTTGAAGTAACCATCGACATGGGTGCCGGTCCTGAAATTTCAGTAACTCCGGAATCGATGTATGAAACACATGTTGTACCTCCTGCACAGCAAACCACACAGGAACTCATGATTACCAACACCGGTACAGAAACACTGGATTGGGAAATTGAACTTGATCTTGGCAGAGGTGCCGAGCCAACCATGACTCCAATGGATCCGGCAGAATATCAGCAATTGCTCAATGAGCGTATGCTTGCTGAAGGTGTTGCCCTTCCAAGTACAGGTCTTGCACCAAGAGGTTCTTATGAGCCATTGACAGGTGCAACAGGTAATCCGCTCAACACACGCGAAACATTCTATGCATACAATGCGTATGATCCAAGTGGTGCTTTGGCTGAAGGCCCGGCATACTTCGATAGCGAAACTCCTGGTGTTATTACCCAACTTGCGCCAACCACAAGTAGCGACTTTATCGCTGGTGGTTGCTGGGCAGCCGACGTATGGTGGGGTGTTCAGTATGGTGGTGGCCTTTACACCATCGATAACGAAACCGGTGACATGACATTTGTAGGTAATAGCCCTGACTGCAGTGGCCTTGCTTTTGACGGAACAACTGTTTATGGTGCTTCAATTACCGACCTCTATGAAATTGATCCTGCAACAGGACAAGGTACAATGATCGGTTCAATGGGTAACCCAAGTGGCCTGATGATTGCCATTGCTTGTGATGCCAATGGCGACCTTTATGGTTTTGATATTGGTGACGATACATTCTACAGCATTGATAAAGGAACCGGCGCAGCTACAGCTATTGGCGTAATGGGTCCGAACTTTAACTATGCTCAGGATATGGCATTCGATAAGGATAATGATGTATGTTACCTGGCCGGATATACCACTGCTGGTGGCCTCTACACTGTTGATGTAGCTACCGGTGCTGCCACACTCGTTGGAGAATTCCAGGGCGGTGCTGAAATGACTGCAATGGCTATTCCTTATGCAGGTGTAACTTACGAAAATGACATCAGCCTTTCTTCCATTGTTTCTCCTGTAACCGGCGTTGAACTCTCCGCTGCAGAAGATGTGATCATTAAAATTAAGAATAATGGTACAGCTCCTCAGTCAGGTTTTGATTGGGAAGTTACATGGGATGGCCCAACAGGCCCCGGATCATATAGTGGTGTTTACAGCGAAACGCTTGCCGCCGGTGAATCGGTTGAAGCAAATGTTGGAACTGCTGACCTCTCAGTTTATGGTGATTATACTTTTGAAGCTTGTGTAACACTTGTTGGTGATGAAAATCCGGATAATGACTGCAAAACCAAAATGGTTACCAACAACGAGCCAAGTCTCTGTATTGATGGTCTCTATACATCAGGTTGTGGATTTGGCGACGGTCTGATCTCATGGAACTTTGCTAACGTTGATGTTCCTGATATCCCATGTTCTGGTACACCGGAATGGTATCATGATTATACAGATATGGTTCATGCATTTGACGCTGGTGAAACCTATACACTGACCGTTGTTGCCGGTTACGCATCAACCAACTTTGATGTTTGGATCGACTGGAACGATGATCTTGACCTCACCGATGATGAAATTATCCTTAACGATGGTGCTTGTACTGATGCCAACGTACCTTATACATTTGAAGTTACTATTCCGGCAGATGCTCCTGGTGGAGACCATATCCTGAGGTTTAGGACCAACTGGATTGATCCTGTTTTGGATGCCTGTGAAACTTACTCTTATGGTAACTGCTGCGATTTCAAAGCCAATGCAGGTGGTGGACAACCAAGTGAATGGCTCTCTGTTGATATGATGAGCGGTTCTGTAGAACCTGGTGATACACAAACTGTGATGGTTATGTTTGATTCTGAAGGCCTTGATCTTGGATTGTACGAAGGTATGGCTATGGTAACAAGCAACGCAACAAATACCCCAACTGTTGAAGTATCTTGCACACTCGACGTTACTGATGAGCAGCTACCGGTTGCTATTGAAGTTGATCCGGAATCACTCACAGAAACACATACAATTCCCGGTCCTCAGGTAACAACTCAGGAAGTTACCATTACCAATACAGGTGAAACCGATGATCTGGATTGGGAAATTGCCGTTGATCTTGGTACTTCACCAAGCCAGCACATGGACGCCGAAGAATACGCACGTTTACTCGAAGAACGTCAGGCTTATGAAGGACAACCTGCCAATGACGTTCAATATGGAGTAACTCCGGGTTATAACGTAACAGGTGGAAACCACTACAGCAAGTTCCAGGTTTCAGACGGAACACGTGATGTACTTTATGACAATGGTCCATTCATCACTGCTGAAGGTGTTGGTTCTAACGGATCAGACTACAGTGAGTTGCAGGATGCATCTCTTGGAATGGGAACCTATGGTTCAGGTGTACAGCTGAGTGCAGGAAACTCACTTGCTGACGAATTTGAAGTAACCGGAACATGGATCGTAAACAGCATTACTGTTTATGGTTATCAAACTGGTTCAGGTCCGCCATCAACACTTACCGGTGTTTACATGCAAATTTGGGATGGTAACCCAACATCTGGCGGATCAGTTATTTGGGGTGACCTCACAACCAACATCATGTCCTCAACAGAATGGACAAACGTATGGCGTGTGCTGGAATCAGGCCCAACAGAAAATCGTCCGATTATGCAGGTTGTTGCTGACCTCGGTGGGTTAGCATTGAATGCCGGCACATACTGGATTGAGTACTCACTGGATGGTACAGGTGCTTCAGGCCCGTGGAACCCACCGGTAACGATTGTAGGCGAAACCACAACAGGTAATGCACTGCAAAATCAATCAGGTACTTGGGTAGCTCTTGAAGATGTTGGCCCACAGGGTATTCCTTTCATTGTTGAAGGTTTTGAAGGACAGCAGCCAGGTGATGACGTTAGCATCTCAGCTATTGTTGAACCCATGTCAGGTGTTGAACTTGGATCAGCTGAACCAATTACAATCACACTGAAGAACAATGGTACCAATGCACAAACAAGTATCCCATGGGAAGTTTCTTATGACGGCCCAACAGGCATGGAAACTTTCTCAGGTACATGGACAGGTAACCTTGCTTCAGGCGAAAGCCTTGACGTTACACTCGCTGAAACAGCTGACCTCTCAGCTTTTGGTGATTATGATTTCGAAGCCTGTACCATGCTTCCAGGCGATGAGTATCCTGATAATGATTGCAAAACCAAAACTGTTACCAACGATGAACCAAGCCTCTGTGTTGATAACCTCTACACATCAGGTTGTGGATTTGGTGATGGGCTGATCTCATGGAACTTTGCTAACATCGATGTTCCGGATATCCCATGTTCAGGTACTCCTGAATGGTATCATGACTACACTGATATGGTACACGAATTTAACGCCGGTGAAACATATACACTTACTGTTGTTGCCGGTTATGCCACTACAAACTTTGATGTATGGATCGACTGGAATGACGACCTCCTCCTCACCGATGACGAACTCATCCTTGATGATGGTGCTTGTGCTGATGCCAACGTGCCTTACACATTTGAAGTTACTATTCCTTCAAGTGCAACAGGTGGCGACCATATCCTGAGGTTCAGAACAAACTGGATTGATCCTGTTGTTGATCCTTGCGAAACATACAGCTATGGTAACTGCTGCGATTTCAAAGCTAACGCTGGCGGTGGCTCAGGTGGAGACGACTGGTTGTCAGTTGATATGATGAGCGGCTCACTGAGTCCCGGTCAATCTGAAACTGTAACTGTTACCTTCAACTCCGAAGATCTTGCTGTTGGCGTTTACAATGGTGCACTCATGATTACAAGTAATGCACAAAACAACCCAATGGTTGAAGTTCCTTGTACCCTTACCGTTGAGGAAGAAGGTGGTAACACTGTAGTATTCGAACCATTCGAAGACTATGTTGCTGATGACTATCTGGTTGCACAAGCTATTGCTCAGGGTAAAGAATACTGGACAACCTGGAGCGAATCACCAGGTGGTGCAGAAGACCCATTTGTTAAAGATGACCAGGCTTATGAAGGGTCAAACTCTATGGTGATAGAAGGCACAAACGATGCTGTACTGATCATGCCTGAAAATTATAGCTCAGGGCAGTTTAACATCGACTTTATGGTTTACATCCCAACAGGCAAGATTGGATACTTCAACGCTCTCCAGTTATTTGCTGGTACTGCTAGTGAATGGGGTATGCAAGCATACTTTGATGTTGGAGGTGCTGGTTTGGTTGATGCCGGTGGTGCAGGTGCAGGTGCTTTCACCTATACTTACGACACATGGCACAATGTGGAAATGATGATCGACCTCGACGCTGACAATGCAGAAATGTATTTCAATGGCGACATGATCGTTCAATGGCAGTGGAGTACCGGTTCATTCGGTACAGGTACACTCAATGAGTTCCACGCTATGAACTTCTATGCATGGGCTGAAAACGGTACACCAGGTGCTTACTTCGATAATATTGATATCACAAAAGATGGTGGCGGTGAATTGCCAGATCCACCAATCAACTTTGTTGGTACCGATAGTGGTTCAGATGCATTGCTTTCATGGGAATATCCAGGCATATTCGAACCAACCTGGATTACATATTCTGGTGAAGAGATCACCAACTCAATAGGTACAAACGCCGCTGCAAACTTTGATGTTGCTGCACGTTGGGAACCTGCTGATCTCACCGGATTTGAAAATGGTGCAGTAACCAAGATCAACTTTGTTCCTGGTGAACCTGGCGACATTTGTACATACACATTAAAAGTATGGCAAGGTGCCGGCAACCCAACACTGATTTATGAGCAGGAACTTACAGAAGTTGTTGCTGATGTGTGGAATGAAGTTACTCTGGATACTCCGGTTCCGTTTGATAATACCCAGGAGCTCTGGATCGGTTTCAACAACAACACTACCGCAGGATTCCCCGCCGGATGTGATGATGGTCCACAGGATGAAGGCCTCGGTAACATGATGTTCTGGGAAGGTTCATGGGTAACCCTCACATCACTCAACCCGGATCTGATTTACAACTGGGCTGTTCAGGGTTACATCGAATTTGCCGGTGATGCTGAAGCATTGCTGCCTATCGAAGGTGAACCTGTGGTAGTTGAAAACGAAGGAGATCTTGCATTGAATCCTGTTAAGATCACACCTCCGGCTATATTCATACCAGAATCAGCAAGATCACTTACCTTCAACGTTTATCGTGATGGTGTAAAAATTGCTGAAGAAATTACCGGATTATCATACATTGATTCCGACCTCAATGCTGGTACTTATGTTTATTATGCTACTGCTGTTGTTGATGATGTGGAATCTAATCCTTCAAATGAAGCAACAGTTGTAATTACAAGCATCAACGAACTCGCTGCTTCTTCATTCAAGGTATATCCTAACCCAACAAACGGCGTTGTAAATATCGAATCCGACCTCGAGCTGAAATCAGTTAAACTGGTTAACCTCACCGGACAGGTTGTTTACAGTGCACCGGTTAACGGTTCAACAATTCAGTTCAATGCAAGTGAATTCACCACAGGTGTTTACACACTGCAAATCGAAACTGAGGTTGGCGTTGCAGTACACAAGCTGATTATTCAGTAATCCTTAATTGGAACACAATAGAAAAAGGGAGCCCATCGGGTTCCCTTTTTTTTTGTGCTTAAATTCTCAGGTACCATTTCGATTTTCAATTTAGGAAACCTAACAGGTCTGCTACCCAAATCCTGGTATTTGAATGCAAGGCGTAATAAACTTTTCTGATTATTAACCTGTTAGGTTTATTTTCCGGAACGCTGACAGGGTTCCGAACCATGTCAGAGTTTGTTTGTCTAAGACTCCATAGGAGTCAAATATCTATAAAAGAGATGTTTTAGTTGTTAATCAACGATCCCGGCGTGGGTCGAATAATCCCCTGGTGGCTTAAAGACCTAACCACAGAATTTTTGCATTTCACTAATCAATATATTAACTTTACACCCATTAAACTGTCAGACAGTTTTTGCTATTCCTAAAAAATCAAATTTACACAGATATTTCATGTATTCTTTAAGGGTCATATAAACTGTCTGACAGTTAATTCTGACTAACAACACTAAAAATTGAAATGCACCAGGAAAAATGAAAAGTACAGACGCCCAATTTGGGCGTCTCTACGGATGCCTCATTCGTTAAAGAAATGCATACGTAATTGCCAGAATAAAGAAATTTCCACACAATTATTGGAATTCACTATGCTCAGCAATTATTCGATAAGCCTCTTCCTCCCAAATCCTTTCATTTCTCTTTTTCATATAGTAACTTTACACCCATGAAACTGTCAGACAGTTTTTGCTATTCCTAAAAAATCAAATTTACACAGATATTTCATGTATTCTTTAAGGGTCATATACTGTCTGACAGTTTACACCAATAACTTCTCCCGCCATTAACCTTGCATTTCACGATTCAAAATATTAACTTTACACCCTTATTATTTCTCAATTCTCTAAACCCAATTACCTATGAAAAAAGTTTTTACACTCCTTGCGCTTTTGTTCCTGGCCTCCACACTAACTGTTCATGCACAAACTGCCGAAAATACCGGGCAATCAAAATCCCTCACCGATACTGACCAACTGAAAATTGAGTTGCAGCAAAATCACAAAGTTCAGCAACACCAGGATAGGCTCCCAAATGTTGGCTCCGGCACCCAAAATCCCAAAGGTGTACATTACAGTCACTATCAAAACAAGAACAACCGTGACTTCGTAATTTGGGACAATGGCCCCATCATCACCGATTCCTTAGCCGGGAGCAGCGGTTCACACTACAGCCGCTTGCAGGACACAACACTTGGCATGGAAACATTTGGTTTTGGATGCCAGCATTCAGCAGGAAATTCCATTGCCGACGACTTTGAAGTTATTACGGATTGGGAAATTCATAAAATTACAGTTTATGCCTACCAAACCGGATCAGATCCGCCGTCAACATTTACAGGTGTTTATATGCAAATTTGGGATGGTGATCCAACAGCTGGCGGCTCAGTAATTTGGGGTGACCTTAATACAAACGTCCTTGAATCAACAGAATGGACAAATATTTGGCGGGTCAATGAATCTGCTCCGGAAGAAAACCGCCCGATCATGGCAGTTGTTGCTGATGTTACATATATTTTACTCGATGCAGGAACCTATTGGCTCGAATATTCGCTTGATGGCACTGGAACATCCGGACCCTGGAATCCACCAGTTACTATAACTGGCGAGACCACCACAGGTAATGCTATACAAAATCAATCCGGAAACTGGGTTGCGCTCACCGATTTTGGTCCACAGGGTATTCCTTTTATTATTGAAGGGAGTCCGGGTGCATGGGCAATAGATGATGTAGCGGTATTTTCAATCCTTGAACCTGCTTCCGGAATAAACCTTGGAAATGCAGAACCGATAACTGTGAGACTTTTTAATAATGGTGCTGATACCCAAACCAGTATTCCGGTAGAGGTGAGCATGAATGGCCCAACAGGAAGTGTAATGATTTCAGAAACATGGTCCGGAAGCCTTAGTATAGCTCAAACTGTGGATTTCACACTCACCCAAACTATGGATTTATCAGTTTTTGGTGATTATGAAATTGAGGCATGCACCCAACTTCCAGGCGATGAGAATCCAGACAATGATTGTAAAATCAAGACTGTTACTAACTTCGAGCCAAGCCTCTGTATTCCTGATTATTCGAACGGTTGTGGATATGGTGATGGTTTGATTTATTGGTCACTGGAAAATATTGAAGTTCCGGATATTCCTTGTTCCGGAGTACCAGAATGGTATCATGATTACCGCGACATGATACATAACCTGACTTTTGGTGATTTTGATCTGACAGTTGTTGCTGGTTATTCAACAACAAATTTTGATGTTTGGATAGATTTTAATGATGATTTGTATTTTTCAAACGAGGAATTAGTATTAAACGATGCCCAATGTGTTGATGCTAATGTTCCTTACACATTTACCATTACTGTGCCTACATATGCTGTTCCTGGTGAGCACTTCCTTCGTTTCCGCACAAACTGGATTGACCTGGTGACTCATGAATGCCAAACCTATAGCTATGGCAATTGTTGTGATTTTTCAGCGGACATATTGCCTCCGTTAATTATGGATGTAGGTGTTGAATTCATTGATATGCTGGACTTCTATGAACCTGGCATTATTATTCCTAAAGCAACCCTAAAGAATTTTGGTATGGGTATGTGGACATTTGATGCAATTATGACCTTCGGCAACTATAGCTCAACAGTTGAGGTCACCGATTTAATTCCGGGGTCAAGCCAACAGGTGATTTTCGACACCCTCGAAATAGGGCCCGGAACTTACACCGCTGAAGTTTGCACATTTCTTCCTGAGGATGAAAATCCCGCCAATGACTGCAAAACAAAAACCATAACCGTTGTGGAGGGCGAAACCTGGTATGCCTACCTGGCCGAAGACCCTTCAGGCACGCTGGTAGAAGGCCCGGTGAACTTCGATCCATCCGCACCCGGTGGAATTACTCAACTTGCCCCAACCTCCAGCAACGAAATCATTACCGGCGCATGCTGGGCGGGTGATACCTGGTGGGGATGTCAGCAGGGTGGAGGGCTTTATTGGATTGACCACACAAACGGAGATATGACTTTTGTGGGTGATGGCCCTGCACTCAATGGCCTTGCCTTTGACGGTACTGTGGTTTACGGAGCTTCTGATACAGAACTTTTTGAGATAGATCCGGCAATCGGACAGGGAACCCCCATTGGTATAATGGGTAATGCCGGCGGGCAGATGATGGGGATTGCCTGCAATGAGAATGGTGATCTGTTTGGCTTCGATGTGGGCGATGATACATTTTACAGCATCGATAAAGCCACCGGAGCAGCCACAGCTATCGGGCCGTTGGGTTACAATTTTGAAGGCCCGCAGGATATGGCTTTCAACAAGGCCACGGGCCAGTGCTACTTAACAGGTTACACCACCACCGGGGGGCTTTATGCGGTGGATATAAATACAGGTGCTGCAAGTCTGATTGCTGAGTTTCCTGATGGAATCAGGTTGGCCGGCTTTGCCATTCCTGATGCTGCACCACCCCCTGTTGGTGATCCCCCACAGGGCTTCGATGCTCAGTTTGTTGAAGGTGTTGGCGTGGAATGTTCCTGGGGTATGAATACGCCCAACGAAGCCTGGCTTGGCTTTGATGATGGAACAAATAGTAATAATCAGTATAATTATTCTGGAATTATCTGCAACGCTATTAACCTGGATAGGTATATACTTTATGATTATGATGAATGGGAGCTCACACACATAAAGCTTTTTCCAAACAAAGTTACTGATGAATCAGAAATTACTCTGAAGGTATGGTCCGGTATGAATCCCGTAACTTTGATTCATGAGCAGGCTATTGAGAACCCCAACTGGAATACATGGAATACGATTCAACTGACAAATTCGGTCACCATTAATTCAACAGTAGGTTTATTGGTTGGATTTCAATACAGTGCTCCGGAGGGTGAACAGCCCATAGGCCATGATGATGGGCCGGCTGTTGCCGGTTACGGTGATTTGGTTTCTATGGAAGGCGTGTACTTTTATAGTTTAAAATATGCCATAGGGGCTGATTTAAATTTCAACATACATGCATTTGTTCAGGAAAACCCAGGAGAAGAGTACGTGGTTCTGAGTCCTCACCTTCAAGGCTATCCGGACAATTCAGGCATTTCAAACAGTACAGAAGTAAAAAGTGAAAGCAACCCAAAGCTTGAATTTCTTGGTGTAAATATTTACCGCGATGGCAACCAGGTAAATAGTAATCTCATCGAACCTGGAGTTACGGAATACATCGATCCATTTTTCGATCCCGGAACCTGGACTTACACGGCAAGGGCCGTTTACGATGAAGGACTTTCTGATCCCACACCGGGAGTGGAGGTAATAATTCCGGGAACATCGCAAATCTCCGTTGCCCCTGATTCCATTTTCGAAATCCATGAAACCCCACCCCAAATCACCACACAGGAACTCACCATCACCAATACCGGCGATGAACCGCTGGAATGGGAAATTGCGATTGATTTTGGAAATGAAAAATCAAAAATTCAGAAAATATCAACAAAGGAATTTGCAAGGCTTTCTGGCAACAGCATGAATAACGATGTGGGTATTTGGTCGATTGTTGAACCCGCTTCGGGTGTTTACCTCGGCAACGAAGAGCCCGTCACCATCAAGATTCAAAATTATGGAGGCGAAACCCAGACGGAAATACCCTGGGAAGTAACATGGTCAGGGCCTACCGGAGGCGAAACCTTTTCAGGTACCTGGACTGGCAGCCTCTCAACAGGTGAGGAGGTGGACATTACCCTCGACGAAACAGTGGACATGTCGGTGTTTGGAGATTATGAATTCGAAGCCTGCACTCAGCTTTCGGGTGATGAAAACCCGGATAACGATTGCAAAACAAAATGGATAGGCTGTGTGGCACCATCACTTTGTATCGAGAATCTTTATTCTTCAGGCTGTGGTTTTGGCGATGGATTGATTTCATGGCAATTAGCAAATGTTGATATTCCCGATATTCCCTGTTCAGGAGAGCCGGAATGGTACCACGATTACACTGGCCAGGTGCATCAGTTAGAGGCAGGTGAGACATACTCCCTGATTGTTGAGGCCGGTTATGAAAGCACATATTTTGATGTGTGGATCGACTGGAACGATGACCTCCAACTCACCGATGATGAACGCATTGTAGATGACGGTTTTTGCTCATCACCCAATACACCCTACGTTTTCGAAATTGTAACCCCGGCTTCCGCACCGATTGGTAATCATGTGCTGAGGTTTAGAACCAACTGGGTTGATGTTGTTTTAGACCCATGCGAAACCTACCAGTATGGCAATTGCTGTGATTTTGGTGCTAATCTTATAGGTATTACGCCAATGGAAGACTGGCTATCGGTTGATACAACCAGCGGCGTTATAGCGTCAGGAGCATCACAAATTGTTACTGCAATATTCAATTCCGAAGATTTCTATGCGGGTTCTTATGAGGCTGATATGGTGATTTTAAGCAATGATCCTGAAAACCCGGAAGTTATTGTGCCGGTGAGTTTATCAGTTGCCGACACGGTATTACCTGCTTCAATCATTTTTGAGCCCTTTGAAAGCTACCTGGCCGGTGATTACCTCGTACAACAGGCCGTTGCCCAGGGCAAGGAATACTGGACCACCTGGAGCGGAAGCCCGGGAACTGTCGAAGACCCATTCGTTTCAGATTTCTATGCTTACGAAGGCTTTAACGCGATGGTGATCGAAGAATCGAATGATGCGGTATTGGTATTGCCCGAAAATTATACCTATGGCGTATTTTACGTGGATTTTGAGGTTATGGTACCTGCCGGAAAAACAGGTTATTTCAACTGTTTGCAATCCTTTGCAGGAACAAGCAGCGAATGGGGAATGCAATGTTTCCTTGATGTTGACGGAGCAGGCTCTGTAGATGCAGGCGGTGAGGGAAGTGGATCGTTTACCTATGAATACGATGAGTGGAATCATGTACAAATGATGATTGATCTGGACGAAGATCACGCCGAAATGTATTTTAACGATGATTTAATTGTGGAATGGCAATGGAGCACAGGCAGTTTTGGAACAGGATCATTAAATGCGTTTCATGCGATGAACTTTTTTGCCTGGAGCGATAATGGTACGCCAGGTGCTTTCTTTGATAATATTGACATATCCGTACCGGAAACAAACTTTTTATTGCCACCCAACAATTTTACGGGATATGTTGACTGGCTGGGATTTGGTTTCGAGTGGATGCCACCCGGTAGTTTCGAACCACAGTGGATCACTTATTCCCAGGAAGAAATCAATAATTCCATCGGCACAAATCAAGAGATCAATTTTGATGTTGCAGCGCGCTGGGAACCCGCCGACTTAACCAACTTTGTAACCGGAGCCGTAACAAAAATAAACTTTGTTCCTGGCGAACCGGGCGATATTTGTACCTATTCGCTCAGGGTATGGCAGGGCAGCCAACCAGACCCTACCCTGATTTATGATGAGGTACTCACCGAAATTGTGTCAGATGTATGGAACGAAATAGAACTGGAAAATCCGGTACCGTTTGATAACTCCCAGGATTTATGGATTGGTTTCAATTGCAATACAACCTCGGGATTTCCGGCTGGTTGCGATGACGGTCCACAGGATGAAGGATTGGGAAATATGATGTTTTGGGAAGGAGAATGGGTGACGCTGTCTTCTTTAAACCCCGATCTGATATTCAACTGGGCAATCATGGCATATATCGAAAGCAGCCCGCTAAATGAGCCGCCCACACCGCTTTCAATAACCTATCCACAGCATAATAGTGGTGGGCAGTTTACGCTTTGCCCTCAATTGATTGATCCTCCTGCAGTGTTCAGCCCCGACAATGTGGCCGCTACGCTGCTGGGCTATAACCTTTACAGGGACGGGGAAATTATCCTGGAGGCATATCCGGGCACCGATTATTTTGATGGTGATGTTGATGCCGGGATATTGTATGAGTATTACCTTACCGCCTTGTACGATGTGGGAGAATCGCCGCCAACTCAAACCTTATACCTGGAGATACCGGATGGCATTGAAGAAGTTGCGCAGGATGCTGTTCAATTGTATCCAAATCCTGCAGGTGAGCAGCTAAATATTTCTTCTGAACTGGAAATCCTTAGCATCAATTTGTACGATGTAAAAGGTGTTAATATTTTCAAAATTGATGAATCAGGAACAAATTTTCAAATCAACACCTCACACCTCAAACCCGGCGTCTATACTCTGCAATTAGAAACAGAAAAGGGATTGTCGGTGCATAAGTTGGTTATAAGATAAAACGCTGATAGCAACCACTCCGGAGTATGTTTCTGGGTGGTTGCTGTTTTTAATACCGTTATGAAACTGTCAGACAGTTTTACTAATCCGAAAACAACATTTTCCAGCAAGCATTTTATGTAACCTTTAAAGGTCATTTAAACTGTCTGACAGTTAAAGGGCCTATTTCGCTCATAATGGTAATAATTGTCGAGTGGCTGATTCCTTCAATATTCATGAAACTGTCAGACAGTTTTTACCAATCCCCAAAACAACATTTTCCAGCAAGCATTTTATGTAACCTTTAAAGGTCATTTAAACTGTCTGACAGTTAACACCAACAAACTTAATAACGAATAACCAATAACTTCTCCCCCCAATACCCTTGCATTTCCCTTTTCAATATATTAACTTTACACCCATATTATCTTAAATCTCAAAACCCAATTACCTATGAAAAAAGTATTTATATTCCTTGTGCTGGTTTTGCTCAACTCCACATCAAGAACTTTTGCCCAAATGGGTGATCCACCTTCCGGTTTCACAGCTGATTTTGTTAAAGATGTTGGCGTGGAATGCTCCTGGGGCATGGCTTCACCTCCAACCTGGTTAGGGTACGATGATGGAGTGAATGCCGGCGGCCTTGGGGCAAATGGCGGAGGCTCATTTTATGTTGCCATTCGCTGGGATTCAGCAGACCTTATTCCATATAACGGAAGCTCTTTGACGGCTTTTAAGTTTTTCCCGTTGATGTTTGCCGTTCCTTCCGAGATTACCTTTCATATCTGGGAAGGTAACATTTCTCCACAGGTTGTTTATGAACAGGTGCTTCAGAATTTAAACTGGAACGAATGGAATACCATTTACCTGGATGAACCCTACATCATAACTGCTGAACAGGATTTGTATGTGGGCTTTAAAGCTACGCATCCTGATGGAGAAGATCCAATCGGCTATGATGATGGCCCCGCCATTTCCGGTTATGGCGATTTAATTTCGTTTGATGGTACGAATTGGGTAAGCATGAGTGTTGAATTTGGTATGGATAATAATATTAACCTGCAAATATTAGTGGAGGAAGACCCGGATGTACAAGTTATAACAAACCCCGGAAACTCGAAGTTAGAATTTCTTGGAATAAATATTTACCGGGATGGCAACCTGGTTAATGGCACCCTCATCGAACCGGGCGTTGAACATTATACTGATCCTTTTTTCGATCCCGGAACCTGGACATACACAGCAAGGGCTGTTTACGATGAAGGCCTATCTGAGCCTACCCCGGGAGTTGAGGTAATCATCCCTTATGGTCCGCAGATAGCAGTAGAACCCGATGAATTGAATGAAGTCCATAACGCTTTTCCACAAGTTTCGGCACGTGATCTCGTAATAACCAACACCGGTGATGAACCGCTGGAATGGGAGATTGAAATTGAGCTGGAAACAAAGCAAACCCAAAAGCAACCCATGGATCCCGATGAATATGCAAAGCTGTTGGCTGAAAGGCGGGCACAGGAAGGCTTTCAGGCAAATGATGTGCAGCCCGGAGTAATTCCCGGCAATCCTCAAACCAACGGAAATCATTATAGCAAATACCAGCGTAAAAACGGAAGCAAGGATATTGTTTTCGATAATGGCCCCTTTATTACTGCTGAAGGTGTTGGTTCAAATGGCTCAGATTACAGTGAATTACAGGATGCAACTTTGGGTATGGGAACCTATGGATTTGGCTGCCAGATTTCAGCGGGCAACTCCATTGCTGATGATTTTGAATTGACCGGCCCACACAGTATCCCGTATATCGTATTTTATGCCTACCAAACAGGTTCCGGACCTCCATCAACCATAAACGATGTGCGAGTACAAATTTACGATGGAGATCCTTCCAACGGTGGAAATGTAATCCACGGTGACCTAAGCACTAATGTTTTGTTATCAACAGAGTGGACCAACGTATGGCGGGTGTGGGAATCATATCCCCAGGAAAACCGGCCTA
>CAYNDN010000003.1:0-28263 GCA_964395075.1 uncultured Lentimicrobiaceae bacterium
GGTACAAGTTTTTCGATTGTTGAAACCTGTTTGGTTTTGGCTTGTCCAAGTTGGGCTGTTATTTTATTCCCTGATTAATTTATTTGTTGTCCGGAAAATTCACTGGGTCTTCATTTTATTGATTTTAAAGGGCAAGTTTGTTACTGAAAATTTCGGCTTTCTGATTGTTCTTTTTTCCCAATGCTTAACTTGAAAATGATTAATCGCCTGCCAAACAAACACCATCCAAATGTTACCTCGAAGAAGCTTGCGACTGAGAGGTCTATTATTTTGAGTTGGCTTTAAATGGTTTACAAAAAGATGTCATTATTACTGAGTACCAATAGCTATAGGTGCGAGGCAGAAATCTAAAAGTTGCGACAATCACCTTGACGATGGGTCAGGATATCCTAAATTCCCTGCAATGTTGTTACCCAGGACCAGCACAAAAAAACGGCTGCCCGAAATAAATCAGGCAGCCGCTAACAAATCAATATTAAGTTGTTGAGAAAACTTATGTTGTTTACTAAGTTATAAGTATCCTTATCGGATTACAATCCTTGAAGTTTTGCTTCCGGTTGATGTACGGATGTTTAAAAAGTACATTCCCGGTGCGAGAGAGGAAACATCAATTGATGCTTGATTTCCCAACACTTTGCTTTCAGAAACGAGTGCGCCGTTTATGTCAGAAATGCGAACATTTGAAATCATCTCATCCGATGAAATATTCAGGATATCTGTTGCCGGATTTGGAAACACACGGTAGGAAATATTTACGCTTTCAGCAATACCAGTTGTGTTTAAGATATCATCAGCATCACGTGGGTTTAAGCGATAAACGCCATACGAAAAATCAACAACGCCGGTGATGGAATAAACCTGGCCAACCTCCAACGTGATGTGCTCCAGTTGATAATCAACATTGTCGCCGATTTTGAAGTAAGTGGCACCGTCATCATCTGTGCAATTAAAAAATGTAGAATCTGAAGCAACTTCGGTAACCAGGGCATTATGAATTGTCACCAACTGACCTTCCCATTTTTCGGCCATCGGATCATTTGCCGGTAATGTGGTGTCAATCTCCGAACCCATGATAACAGCGGGTGCGTAAGGTACATTTCCTGTGCTGATAATTTCGATGACAACCGGATCGACGATTTCGTTCAGGTCGTAATATTCATCCCTTATACCGGTAAATAATACTTCATCGCCAACAGCCACTTCTTCGACAAAGCTATAGCTGAAACCCATTACACCATTATATTCACCGGCTTCATCATGAATCCAAAAGTTGTTGTAATCATCGTTTGCGGAAACCATTCCATGGAAAGTAGCTGAAACTCCATTTTCAAGCACACCATCAGGATTTGCTGAATTGGTATATGCTATCGGAGCAATGCCGCCGTAGAGATCAACCGAACTATTGCCTTCAAGCCCTTCCTGCGCAAGCATGTCGATGGTAAGGTCGAAGTTGATGGGCTCGGAAGCACCGCTCAAATGAACCAGATTTGGTGTATCCATGTCAATTTCAGCATTGGAAAAAGTGATTTCAGCAGTTCCTGAAAGCATAAAATCAGCCGGATCAACACTTCCTACAGCAGCATTGTACCGTACATCTATGGCGTCATCGCTGATGGAATAAGCATTTTCAACACCAAGTGCCTCCCAGTTTTCGAATCCGCCGTTAGCAACGGCGTTTGCGGCTCCCTCTTCCATAAAAATGGCATTATCAATATATGCTATGGCTTCATCCACAAACGCTTCATCATCGTAAAACTTAATCCACACATAGCCTTCAACAGCTTCATCGGGCACTACTGCCGACCAGGTAATGGTTTGCCAGTCAGGATTATCTTCAGAATACACCGGATCTTCTCCCCATATATCATTGCCATCGGCATCATAAAATTCAGCATAAATTTTCAAAACGCCACGTGTGTCATTATCAAGCACGTCAATAGAAAAGGTATAGCTTGCTCCCGAATTTACAGCGTAATTTTCACTTATTAAATAGGGTACATTGGTGGTGTGGAGGGTCATTTCGCAGGAGGTAGTTCCCTCGGTAAAGAATTCTGTGTTTGGGCTCAGGCTTAAATCATCCGGCTCCGGAGTATCAATGAACCAGTTGTTAGGAACCTGTCCCATGGTGTTCATGGCAAAAGCCATCATCAAAGCAAAAAGTAAATGTTTCATAGTCATAATTTTTAAAGTTTAAGTTTAAAATGAATTTTATCTGTAAGTATCAATTGCAATGGCATAAGGATTACAATCGGTAATGAATTCTTCTTTTTCGCTTCCGTCAAGGTTGGCACGGATAATTACACCGTTTGTTTTATCGCTCCAGTAAATCTTTCCGGCATCATGGTCGATGGCCATGCCCCAGCAATAAATATCGGTCATTTCAGGTGCAATCACCACTTCGTTGCTGCCGTCGAGGTTAGTCATGCAAATTCCTTTGTCCATGTCGGCATAATACATTTTGTTGTTTTCAACATCGAGGGCAATGGCACCACCGTTTGTTTCTGCAACCAGCTCGGTAAAAGTGGAGCCTTCAAAATCAACGCTGAACATCCCGCCCGAAAATTCATATTTGTCATTACTGAAAATAAATTTTTCTGATTGATAATCCCAGGCGATGTCGATGGCCATTTCAGGTTTTGAAGATGTTGACATGGTAATGAAACTTTCGGCTTCACTGCCATCCATGTTGCAACGGCCAATTTCACCTTCTGTTCCCCAGTAGAGTTTATCGTCGATAATTTCGAGGCCGAAGGGGTCGTAAAGCACCGGATTATTGATGTCGATAACTACCTGCAGGTCGAAACCCTCAAGATCGTAGCTGTAGATTACGCCTTCCCGGTAGTCGGAAACAATAACCCTGGCATTTGCCGTGTCGATGGCCATTCCATAAGGTTTGTCTAAGGCAGTGTGGCCAAAATCATTCACTACCGGAGGATTCCCGTCGAGCACTACGTAGCGCACACAGTGGGTAGTCCGGTCAGTAAAATAGAGGGTTTTTACCTTGCCGGCGTTGGGGTCTTTCACTTGCATGGCAACCTGTTTTTCGAGTTGGTTGTAATGTACATCATGAGTCGGTCCAACGGTTAAGGAAACCGTATAGTTTCCGGGTTCGCTAAAAGTAACTTCCGGTTCTGCCTCGGTAGAGGTTTGTCCATTGCCAAAATCCCATTGATAGGAAGTTGCCAAAATGGATTTGTTGGTGAATTTTATGGTAGTTGGAGCCACCATGTCGTTAGTGGCCTCATAATTAAAACCGGCAATTGTGCTTGGCAGAGGCACAGGTTCGTCTTCATCGCAGCCGTTAAACATTACCAGTGCTGAAAACACCATCATCAACACTGTTAAAGAAATAATATGTTTCATAATTGTATTGTTTTAAGAATTAAAATTAATAGCCCGGATTTTGATTTTCAGGTCCGATGGCCGTGTTCGTATTAATTTCTGAAAGTGGGATCGGGAATAGCAACTGGTCAGTGCTGTTTACATTTACCAAAGTTTCGATGGCCTTGTTGTTCCTGATCAGGTCTGTCCAGTGCTTGCCTTCGAAGGTAAACTCCAACTGGCGCTGCAAAAGAAGTTCATTCAGCAGGGCATCATAATCGCTGATGTTGAGATCACCCAGTCCGGCGCGGTTTCGGATGGCGTTGATATTGGCATTAATAGCTTCTGTTGCTCCCTGCGATTTTATCAGTGCCTCGGCACGCAGCAAATACATTTCGGCGAGCCTGATCACATAAACCCGGTCGGCACCACTGGAAAGCTGGTTATACTTTTTGGTGTAGGGTTTGTCGTCAAAGCCGGCAAAGGAAGCATTTAGCCTCTGGTCATCGGGCGAAAAAAGGTTGATCAATTCCTCCGTCGGGGAAACTTCATAGCGTCCTCCCAAAGATGAAGGCATCACATATTCGGCCATCCGGTTTTTATCCTGATCGCTGTATTGTACTTCAAAAATGGATTCCGAATTAGATTCAGGCATAAACAGCAAGGCATAATCAGCGGTCAAGGCCAGGCCGGAATTTTCGATTACATCCGTAGCAAGCCCGATGGCCTGATCATAATTTTCCATTGTAAGATAGGTTTTTGCAAGAAGTGCTTTTGCTGCTGTTGAAGAGGCCATTCCGTGAACATCAGTGGTAATGGAACTGGCTGAATATTCAAGGTCGTTGATAATTTGGCCCAATACAAGCGACACCTCTGAACGTGGAATACTAAGGTCATTCGCAGCCAGCGTTGGTGTAACCTTTAATGGAACTGCGCGAAAATAATTTACCAGATTGTAATAAGCCAGGCTTCTGATAAAATAAAGCTGGCCTTCAGCATCAGCTTTTGCTTCATTTGTCAAGCCTTCAACTTCAGGTAAATAATACAGCACATTGTTTACCCTGTTGATGGCAATGTAGCATGCGCTCCAGATGGATTCAGCAATGGCATTATTGGAAAGCAAATTATTCAGGTCAATATCGCCATATTCCAGGATTGTTCCGGTGGCAGCGGCATTATCTGATGAAAGTTCGGCAGATAATATTGTGTGTCTGCCATAAAACCCCGACAATTGCAGGGCGTCGTAACAGCCGGTGAGAGCCTGGTTGAGATCGTTGGGTGTGCGAATGGCGTCGTCAGCAGCAATGGATTGTGTTGGGTCAACATCAATCTTGCCACATGAAAAAACGAAGGGTACAAATAAAATTAGTATGATATATTTTTTCATTGTCTTGAATTTTTAAAATTGAACATTGAGGCCTGCTGAAATAGTGCGGGCAGTCGGATAGGTAAAGAAATCGGTTCCATAACGCAAATCATCATCACCGGCGTAGTTTACTTCCGGGTCCATACCGCTATAGTTGGTAAAGGTGATCAGGTTTTGTGCAATCACATAAATTTCCAGACGGCTGATTTTTAATGTTTCAAGTACTTTCGGCTGGAATTCGTAAGCGAGGCGTACATTTTTAAACCTGAGGTATGAGCCGTCCTCGATAAAGCGTGATGAAGCTCTGTCGTTGTTGTTCAGGTCGGCGGCTGTGGCCCGTGGAATCTGGGTGATGTCTCCCGGCTGGCGCCATCGGTCGATGATGGCGGCAAGCTGGTTGTCCTGGCCTTTCATCGACTCGATATAGCGGCGGGTACCGTTAAAAACATCATTGCCATAAGAATACTGGAGTGAAATATTCAATGTAAAGCCTTTGTAATGAAAATTGTTGTTGAAAGCTCCAATGAAATCCGGGTTGGGATCGCCGATTACGGTACGGTCGTTTTCGGTGATTTCACCATCGCCATCCACATCCCTGAAAACCATATCGCCGGTTGATGGGTCAACACCCAGCGATTCGTAATTGTAAAAAACACCAATGGGCTCCCCAACCCTTACACTGTTTTCGCCCCGGCCAATCTGATCGATGGGCTGGTCGTTGTAGAGTTTGGTAACTTCATTGCGGTTCATGCTGAAATTGGTGGAAACATCCCATTTAAATTCCCGCTCCAAAATTTTGGCGGCCAGCAAAATTTCCACACCGTTATTTTTCATTTCACCAATATTGGAAATATAAGAACCAAACCCTGATGACGGCGGTACGGGGCGGTAAAGCAGCAGGTCTTTGGTTTGTTTGTTATAATAATCCACATTTAAAGTAATGCGGTTGGCAAACATCGCAAAATCCAAACCCAGGTTAAACTGCGCCGTCGATTCCCATTTCAAATCGGGATTGGGTAATTGTGATGGATAAATGCCCGGGTTGAGCATGTAGTTGGCACCGGATGAGTAAAGGTTCATGAATGCAAAATCCGGGATGCCGTCATTTCCGGTGAGGCCATAGCTGGCGCGGACTTTAAATTCGTCCATAAAGCCCACATTAAAAAAGTCTTCCTCCGAAATACGCCAGGCGGCTGATGCTGCCGGGAAAAATCCGTACTTATTGTTTTCACCAAATTTGGAGGAGCCGTCGTATCTGCCACTCAAAGTGATCAGATATTTATAATCCAGATCGTATTTTACTTCACCGAAAAATGAGTTCAATCCGCGGTCGAGGGCGGAGGTGCTGCCTTCAGTTATAGATGCCGCCGAGGCAATGTATTCAAAGTTTTCGTTGGGGAAATCCTGTCCGCGTAAATATGTGCTGCGGCGTTGGTAGTTTTCAAAACTATAGCCCACTAATGCGTTGATGCGGTGCTTACCGTTTATTTCGGTGTTATATTTCAGCAGGTTGTTGCTAACGATATTGGTTACATTGGCAGTGGATTCTATCCCGAGGCCATTGTATTTTCCACCCTGGCGTGTGGTGGGAGGATCGTAGGTATGTTCGCGCAAATTGTAATAGTCGGCACCCCATTTTGTATTAAAGGTAAGGCCGTCAACAATTTTTACATCGGCAAAAATGCTGGAGATATTCCGGAAAGCGTAACTTTTGTTTTCGTGCAGGTTCCCGATTGAAACCGGGTTTGCGAAAGGACCGTCGTCGTTGTAGGTACCATCTTCGTTATAAACCGGATATATGGCCGGCATAGCGATGGCGTTGGCCAAAGGCGAGTTCAAACTCTGGTCACCTTCTTTGCGGTCGTTGATGGAGTAGCTCAGGCTGATGTTTGTTCCCACATTAATGCGGTCGTTCACTTTGAAGTCTAAGTTTGCGCGTCCGCTCAGTCGATCGTATCCGGTTCCAATCAAAGTACCCTCTTGGGTAAAATAATTACCCGACACATAATATTTTGTTGATTTGGAGCCTCCTGCTGCCGACAATTCGTAGTTGGCGATTGGGGCTGTTCGGAGCACCTCATCCAGCCAGTCGGTGTCGATGGTGTTGTTTTCGATTTCTTCCTCGGTATAAACCGGAAGTCCTCCTGCGGCAATGCTGGCTTCATTTTTATATTCCATGAACTGGCGTGCATTGAGCATGTCGAGTGTTTTAGGAACCTGTTGCACACCATAATAGGTGCTAAAATTAATGGTAGGTTTTTCGTTGCTGCCTTTTTTTGTGGTGATGAGGATAACACCGTTGGAGGCCCGGCTACCATATATTGTGGTGGCGGAAGCATCTTTCAACACACTGATGGATTCGATGTCGTTGGGGTTGATATCTGAAAGTGCATTGATGGTTTGGCCGCTAAATCCTATCTGCCCAAAGTCGCCGGTAATCACCGGAATACCGTCCACAACATACAGCGGGTCGCTGCCGGCATTGATGGAGCTTATACCACGTACACGAACCGAAATTCCGCCACCAGGCGTTCCCGAGTTGCTAACAACCTGCACCCCGGTCGATTTTCCCTGCAGGGCCATATCGATGCTGCTGGTCGGGTTTTCGGTTATTTCTTCGGCTTTGATGGAGCTCACCGAACTGGTTAGAAGTTTCCGGCTGGAAGAGCCATAACCCACAACCACCATTTCCTCAAGTTGGGTAACAGTGGGCACCATTTGAATATTTATTGCCGCTTCATTGGCAAGTACTTCAACCTTTTCATAACCAATAAATGAAAAAACCAACACCGAAAATTCATCCGGCACTTCAATGCTGTATTTTCCATCAACGTCAGTTACTGTTCCCGTAAGGGTTCCTTTCACTACGATGCTAACACCGGGCAGCGTGGAACCATTACTCGCATCTGTAACAGTTCCGCTAATCTTTTTTCCTTCCTGCTGCAGTTTTTCAGGTTGCGGATCATTTTTAGCCTTCTCAGGTGTAAGTATAATTTTATCATTCAAAAATTCATACTTGATTTTTTTATCCCTGAAAAGTTCTGCAATAACCGATTCCACATCTTTATTTGTGTAGGATGCAGAAACAAGTTGTGTTACATCAATTTTTGATGCATTGTAAACGAAGGTAAAATCGCACTGCAATTCAATTTGCTGCAACACCTCTTTCAGCGTGGTATTTTTTACCTGTAGCGAAATGGCTTTACCCTGCGCTGACCCTGCTTTTGCAGGAAACGGGATAAAAACCATCACCATTAACAGTGTGATGCCTATCCCCTTAAAAAGAGATTTTGAGGCGGGAAAACTAATTTTTCCCGATTGTAAAATTTGTTTCATAACTTTTGATTTGTGGTTTAGTTGTATGTGATAATTACCTTATTTTCAGTAATGGTAAAATCGAGCGGACTTACCTTTTGCATGAGCATCAGCACCTCTTCCAGGCTGTTGTTGTTGATGGTAAAGGTGAACAGGTCTCGGTTACGCGGGGCATTCCTTACCTCGATGTCGATGCCATACCAGTATTCGAGCTGCTTGGAAACGGCATAAATATTTTCTTCATCAAAAACCAGCCTGCCATAAATCCATCCGGTCTGGGTTTCCGCATCTGTATCTTCCACCCGGCCTTCGCGGCTGATGCTGTTATAAACATATTGTTGGTTTGGATTGAGCATGGTTTTTTCGTTTTGCTCTTTTGTGTGCACTTGCACACTTCCTTCGAGCAGGACTGTTTTAATTACCGGATCACCGGCATAGCTGGAAACTGAGAATTTTGTTCCCAAAACTTTTACGGAAATTTCAGAGGTGGAAACGGTAAAGGGAGCATCTTTCCGGCTTACAACATCAAAAAATGCACGGCCCAAAAGGTGGACTTTCCTTTTTGAATCATCAAATTTTTCAGGGTATTCAAGAATGCCCGAACCATCCAGAACCACCAGTGTTCCATCCGGAAGCTCAACCTGTGTGCGCTGTCCGGCCGGGCTCGTTACCTGTACCATTTGCACATCCCGCCTGTTAAAGATATCATCACCAAAAATGATTGCTGTGATAATTAATCCAAGCAGAAATACAGCAGCTATCCTCAGCAATGGGCGAAGCCAAAGAGCCGGGGCCGGTTTTCCGGTTTGTTTACGGATTTCACTGAGCATCGTGGTTTTTTCAGAATCCGACAGTGTGGATTCAGGATCGGAATTCCACAACTCTTGCTGCATCTTTTGGGATGCTTTTGAAGAATAAATTTGTTGGTTTTCCTTATCAGTGCTGAGGCCAAGCAAATACCTGAGCAGCATCTTTTTGCGATTTTCTTTTTGCATCTGGATGTTGTTGTTAAGATGAATACAATTATATAAGGTGTTTCCCCTATCTGAAATGAAAAAAGTATCAAAGGTTTATTGAGCAATGATTCAGAGAATAGTAAGGTTGATGCGAAGTTGCCGGAAGATTTGATAACTCTACGAAAGCAGCGTAATCATAAGCAATACAACATAATAATCCTTTAGTGCAACGCGCAATTCCTTTAATGCTTTGCTGATGTGAATTTCGATGGTTTTGGTTGAGATGTTCAGTTCCTTACTGATTTCTTTGTGCGACAAACCTTTGAAGCGGCTAAGTTCGAAAACTTTTCTCCTTTTTGGGGGCATGGCCCGGATGTGTTTTTCCAGAATTCCCTTCAATTCATCCAAAAGTACCACATCTCCGGTTTCATCATTGGATTGGCTCAGATGATTTTTGAGGTGGTCGAGGTATTTCCATTCGTTCACTTTTTTCTTGTGGCGGTTAAAAATGATGTTGCGGGCAATGGTAAAAACAAATGCGTTGAAATTTTCGGATGGATCAACAGATTTTCGGGATTCCCATAATTTCACAAAAACTTCCTGGGTAATTTCTTCGGCATCGTTGCGGCTGTGCAACAAGCTATTACAAAAATTGAAAACCCTGTCGGAATAAAAATGGAATATTTTTCCGAAGGCTTCATCGCTGCCACTGATGAAATCAACGATATTTTCTTTTGAGAAGTCCGGTTTGGTTTTATTATCCAAAAATTTCAAAATTTTGCGAAAAACAAAAATATTGAAATTGGACAATCAGGAGAGGATGAAAGTTATTTGTTAATGGGTTTCCCGATAGGGGGTAGAGACGCGATTTATCGCGTCTCTCACAAAACGCGTCTTTCACAAAACGCGTCTCTACCCACAAACAGCGACCCTAATATTCGAGAATTTGGCATCAATAAATAAAAATTACCGCGTAATCACAAAAGATTGCGATGTTCTTTCTCCATCTTCATTTTTGGTTTGAAGAAAATAAAATCCCGGAGTTAAATCAGAAACGTCTATGCGATGGGCAAAATTAAATTGAGGTATTTCGCGTATTTTTTTTCCATCTGCTGAATTTACCAATACTAAAAATTTCTCACCGGAGGATTCTACAGTTAAAATATTTTGGGTAGGATTTGGGTAAATTTTTATCCGATTAAAATTCCCGGTGTTTCCTTCATCTATGGAGTAGGCACTGATATCTTCGCCGGTCTTAATTTTTACGGGACTGTTGATCAGTCTCATTTTCATGCTTTCAAAGCCGGCAAACATTTGTGGCGTGCTATAATTTGCTGAATAGGTTTTTGTGGCAAAACCGCCTTTTGTACTTTGTAATTCCAGTACTTGGGCTGGCGCATCGCCGTAGGAAGTAATAAAAGTCCCCGATTCGGCAGGTGCATATTTCAGGTAGTTTTTCCGGGTGAGCCAAATGCCAAATCTCATTTTTTCCTGAAGCATGGCATAAGGAATTCCCGCAGCCGGATTCATGAACATATCTGAATTTAAATAGCTATTGGGGATGATTACGGTGGTTTTTAACAGGTTCAAGCCATCTTTAAAAAGCAATGTTCCGGTTCCTGCAGCATTGTAAAGCAAATAATTTTCGATGATGGTTTTCCCGGCAAAGCGGCTGTTGTCGCCCACAAAAGCAATCACCTTGTCGTCGCGGCGGATGTGATCATACAATAATGCTCCATTTTCAAACCCTTCGAGGAAATGCTCAAGGATATAAAATTCGTTGCCGAGAAACAGATATTTGTTGGCATCCCTGATGGCCAGCTCAAAATCTGGATCGTCGCCCATAGAGCTAATGCCGCTGAAAACCCTGACATCTTCAGCACCAAGCGAGGTGAGTTTAGTTTTGAATGAATTGGCTTCACTCTGGTCAGAACCGGTGATGATCAAAATGACATCACCAGGGTTTCCCGATCCATTCACAAGGCGTTCCAGCATTTCGTTATTCTCCTGAAGGGCATCGCCACCGCTGCAAAGAATGGTATAATTTCCGCGTTCTTCAACAATTTCCGGGGTAAAATCTTCGGTAAGGCCTGTGGTTTCACCGGTATTGAAATCGATGGCACAGCCATGTAAAAGCTGTTTTATTTCGATTGAATCCACAATCAGCATTTCCCCATCCTGGTGATAAGGTTCGTTAGAAACAGGAAGATAAAAATTTGCTGCCCCGGTTCCGTAAACGGTTCCCAACTGATCCTGCGAAATGGCCAGCGCTGTGGTTTCGTCAATGCCAATGCCTTTTATCAGTTCGTTGTGATTTAGTTTCCAGTGTGCCAGAAACCCAAGCATCCTGGCGCCACGGCCACGATCGGTGAAATGGGAATCGAAAATATAGCCCGGGAAGAAGTTGAAAAAATCGTTTGCCAGTTGTACATACTGGTTGTTGGGATCTTCGATGCATTCGTCCGGGTAAACGGTTCCGTTTTTTGCTGTAAAAACCACCTCCGACATTACGGCCAGCCCTGCAGATGTGCCACAAATCACACCACCCTCATCAAATTTTTCCTGGATGGCTTCATGGGTTAAGGTGTTTTTCCAGATATTGTAATAATTCCACTGATCGCCGCCTTTCAAAAAAATCACATCATAGGCCATCAAGCTGTCGTAGGTGTCCGGGTCGTTGGCAATACTCTGCGAATTGATTCTGAAATCCCTGGCAGCAACTGCCCCGCAGTGGTTAACGAAATAATTCCGCATCCAGTCGGTGGCTGTGGAATAGGACAGGATGGCTACTTTTTTGTTTGCCGACTGCTCCACGGCCCACGAATAAGGGGCTGTGCTCCAGGCATCTTCATCATCAGATTCGCTGCCGCCACCAATAATCAGCAGGCTGCCCTGCGCAAAAATCAATGTTGGGAATATAATAAAAAGGAGTATTGTAAATTTTTTCATGATCAATAAGCTTGCTTTGGTTTAAAAATAGGTTTTCTTTATTTGTTGATAATTTTCGGTAATCAGTTCACCTTTTGAAATCATAAAAGCGATTTGCAGTTTTTCATCCAACAGCAAAATATCAGCATCAAAACGCTGTCTGATTTGTCCTTTGTTAGAAAGCTTCAGCACTTTTGCCACATTTGTCGAAATGGTGCTTACTGCCTGGGTAATGCTCAGTTTTTCATCAAAAACCATATCTCTGAATTCCTGTAACAGGCTTAAAGGTTTTCCAGTTTCTAATTTCACAAGATTTCCATTTTCATCAAAATCAGGCAGGCTGCCACCTGCATCCGAACTCATGGTAATGTTTTGTAGCGGAACACCTGCTTCGAGCAATTCAGCAATTGCTTTTGAAGGTTTGATTTCATACTCCGGAAAATAAGGATAGGAACTGGATGTAAGATCAACCGGGCCGAGCAGCCCGTATTTTTTTGCGTCTTCAAAAATATAATCGTTGCGGTTGATATGAGTGGGCAGGAATTGCTGGTATTTCAGTTCGGAGTTTTTCACCGCATCATAAATTGGCTGGAAGGGATTTAACGCATCGCCCATGTGGATATTCACAATTCCGGCTTTTCCGCCGAGCATTCCGCCAACCCTGGCGGAAGCTGCCAGTTTTACCAGTTCGGTGGCAGAAGGCGCAGAACTGCGATGGTCTGATAAGGCAATTTCGCCGGCACCGATCACTTCTTCTATCATCGAAATATCTTCGGCTACGCTACTGAGGATAGTTGGCGTTGGTAACTGGTAGGCACCAGTGTACATAAATGCGGTTAGGCCTTCACTGTTCAGCGCTTTGGCTTTCATCAGCACCGATTTTGGATCGCGGGTAATGCCATCCGTTCCAAGGCATCCAACGGCTGTTGTTACGCCGGCTTCAAAAAAATCGCTGATGTGCATCTCAGGTGTGCGGGTAGCCGGGCCTCCTTCGCCGCCCGCTCCGGCAATATGACAATGACTGTCGATAAATCCGGGCATGGCTTTAAGCTTCCCGGCATCAATTATTTTATGAATGTAAGGCGCGTCCCTATCAATTTCATCGGCAATGAAATGAATTTTATGGCCGGCGATAAGTATATCTTTATTTCCGATGGATTCCGGAGTATAAACATCTGCATTTTTAATTAAGATCATAAACTGATTTTTGATGTTATTTTATTAACTTTTAATTGATACAACCAGGCCATGCAGTTCCCCTACCCAAAATAAAAAAAAGAGGCATACCCAATGGATAATGCCCCTTTAAAATTTTTACAGCTTTGTGGCTATTTCACATAATTACGGGCAAATTCTTCACCGGCGATAAAGGCATCAATGTTAAGCTGAACCACTTTATCGCCTTTATTACCGAAAAGCTTTTTAATGGAGCTCTCCATGTATTTATAGTGCATATCCAGAAAAGGAGAAGCCGCCCCAAGCATCACCATGTTGGCCGATCTTACGGATCCCAGTTCTTTAGCCAGGTGATCGGCATCGATGATGATGTGGTTGGGGTGTTTTTTGATTTCAGCCATGATATCATCCTTTTTGGGATAGTTGGGGATATTGGTAAAAGCTGTGGCGTTGGTAATGAGCCATCCTTCCGGTGAAAGCCACGGCAGGTAGCGCAACGATTCCATGGGTTCAACCGAGAGGATCATATCTGCTTTTCCGTATGGAATCAGGTCGGAGGCAATTGCTTTATCTGAAAGCCTGAGGTTCGACTGCACGTCACCGCCGCGTTGGCTCATGCCGTGCACCTCGGCCTGCTTTAAAAATAAACCGGCTTCAACGGCTGCAAGCCCGATGGATGCGGCAATGGATAAAATGCCCTGTCCGCCTACGCCTGCAAGTATGATGTCTTTCTTCATGTGCTTACTGCTATTTTGATTAATTTTCCTGTTGTTTTTCAAGTTCTTTGGCCCTGGCTTTTGCCCTCATGCGTTTGTTGAGCGTCTGTATGCATTCTCTCCTTGGGATCACCACCGAAACACCCTGGTAGTTGAGTTCATCCAGGATTACCTTTACGTTATCTTCATGGTTCTTCCTCAGGGGTTTGATTACACGAATATGCTCATCTTCAACACCCACGCCACGGCAAATGGATTCGATTTTTCCGAGAGCGGCAGACTTTTGTCCGCCGGTCATTCCTGTGGTGGCATTGTCGGCGATGATGACGGTAACCGGCGATTTGTCGTTTACCGCATCCAGCAGTCCGGTAATGCCTGAGTGCGTAAAGGTGGAGTCGCCGATCACGGCAACGGCCGGTACAAATCCTACGTCGGCCGCGCCTTTGGCCATGGTGATGGATGCGCCCATGTCAACGCAGGTATTAATGGCGTTAAAAGGCTCAAGTGCGCCAAGCGTGTAACATCCGATGTCGGAAAAAACACGTCCCGGGCTGAACTGCGAAAGAGCTTCATTGAGCGCATTGTACATGTCGCGGTGCGAACAGCCCACGCAAAGTGAGGGAGGCCGGCCGGCTACCAATTCCGGAACATCGCGTCCGTGAATGTCTTCCATGCCCAGCGCCCGTGCCACGATATTTGGATTTAATTCGCCATCACGCGGCACTGTACCGTCCAAACGGCCCGAAACATTCAAACCCTTCGAAAGATAACCTTTCAGCATTTCCTCGATGAGCGGGGCACCTTCTTCAAGCACCAGCACCTTGTCGCATTCATCCACCAACTTTGCAATCATATTTCTGGGAACGGGATATTGTGCAACCCTTAGCACCGGATTGGGGATGATACGCTCCGGATAGTTTTCAAGCAAATAATTCCAGGCAATACCGCTGGCAATAATTCCCATCGATTTATCCCCCCCCTCTATATACTGGTTAAACCCGGAAGTTTCTGCTTCTTCGAGAAAACGGTCCTGGTTCGAAAGCAGCAGCCTGAAGCGGTTTCTGGCAATGGAGGGTAAAAGCACAAATTGCCTGAGGTCGCTTGGCAGTTGCAGGTCGTTTTGCTGCCGCTCATCTTTGCGCACAACGCCGGCGCGTGAGTGGGCCAGGCGGGTGGTGATACGGAGCAAAACCGGTGTTTTCAATTTTTCTGAAAGTGCGAATCCATAGTGAACCATGTCGTATGCCTGTTGCTGATCAGAGGGTTCCAGGGTAGGGATCATGGCAAACTTTCCGTAGTACCGCGAATCCTGTTCATTCTGCGAGGAGTGCATCGACGGGTCATCCGCCGAAACGATGAGCAGTCCGCCGTTGGCTCCGGTAACGCCGGCATTAACAAAAGCATCGGCGGCAACATTCAGCCCAACATGCTTCATGCATGCCATGGCGCGCTTGCCCGCATAAGAAACACCCATTGCTGCTTCCATAGCCGTTTTTTCGTTGGCTGTCCATGATGAAATAATATTTTTCTCAAGGGCCATTTTGGAGGCCTGAACATATTCGGTGATTTCGGTGGATGGGGTGCCGGGGTAGGCAAATATGCCTGAAATACCAGCATCTATAGCACCCTGGGCTATGGCTTCATCTCCCAGTAATAACATTTTCTGCATTTTATCTGCGTTTTGAATTTGATTAAAAGTCTGGATTGAAAAAGTGCCTGCAAAGCTATTAATTTTTAGACTTTAAACATCGCTGCATTTCCCCTGCCCAGTCTATTTAAATTCCTTTTAGATAACTATATTACAAAATCTTAGCACGATATCAAGTTCTAAATCAGGACTTCAAAAATTCGAAAAAGAAATTGTAAGTTTGGCACCCTTTTCAAGAATTTTAAAAACTAAAACATGAATATGAAGAACCAGATACTGATGAATCCCAATCCGCTTGTTCAATACCTGAACAAATCGCCGGACACCTTCACAAGAGACGATTTGATTTTATATATTGAGGATCACAATATTGAGATGCTCAATTTCAGGTATGCCGGGGAAGATGGCCGGTTGAAAACCCTGGCTTTTGTAATCAACAGCCGGGAACATCTGGAGGATTTGCTCACCATGGGCGAACGGGTTGACGGCTCCAGTTTGTTTTCGCACATCGAAGCTGGTTCGAGCGACCTGTATGTGATCCCCAAATACAAAACAGCATTTGTAAATCCGTTCAGCGAAATCCCAACCGTTGATATTCTTTGTGCATATTATGACAAAAACGGCAGACCACTGGAAAGTGCTCCCGAATATATTTTGCAGAAAGCATACAAATCCCTGAAAGAAACCACCGGCATGGAATTTCATGCCATGGGCGAGCTGGAGTTTTACATTATCAGCGAAAAGGAGCCTTTATTTGAAGCCGTGGATCAGCGCGGATATCATGAATCATCCCCATTTACCAAAACCGACGAATTTAAGCAGGAACTAATGCTGGCCATCGCACAGGCAGGCGGAAAACTAAAATACGGCCATTGCGAAGTGGGTAACTTTAGTGTTGGAGATACCGAGTACGAACAGAATGAGCTGGAATTTATGCCATGTGCGGTTGAAGATGCTGCTCACCAGCTTCTGATCGCAAAATGGATTGTCAGGACACTGGCTTTTCAATATGGAGTTACGGTAACATTTGCCCCAAAAATCACCGTTGGAAAAGCAGGTAGCGGGATGCATATTCATACCCGATTAATGAAAGACGGTGAAAACCAGATGATTAAAGATGGTAAATTGAGCGATGCTGCACGCCGGGCCATCGCCGGATATCTGGACCTGGCTCCATCTTTAACAGCTTTTGGAAACACCAATCCTACATCTTACTTCAGGCTGGTTCCGCACCAGGAAGCTCCAACGAGTGTTTGTTGGGGCGATCGCAATCGCTCTGTTTTGGTGCGGGTACCGCTGGGATGGACAGGAAACACAAAAATGTATCTGCACGCCAATCCACAGCAAAAGGAGGTTGACCGCGAGTATGGCAACCGCCAGACTGTAGAGTTTCGTTGCCCTGATGGTTCTGCAGATGTTTACCTGCTACTTGCCGGGCTGGTAGTGGCTGCCCGTCATGGTTTTGAAATGGAAAACGGACTGGAATATGCCGAAAAAACTTATGTGGACGTGAACATCTTTGACGATGAACACAAAGAAAAGGTGAAAAACCTGAAGCAATTGCCGGCATCATGCTGGGATTCAGCAGCGCAGCTTGAAGCACAGGCTGAAGTTTACACCAAATACAATATCTTCCCCAAAGGACTGATAAAAAACGTAGTTAGAAAACTGAAAGCTTACAATGATCAGCGCATCAGACAGGAAATCTCGGACGATAAAGAAGCCGTTATGGCACTTGTGCGCGAACACTTCCACTGTGGTTAATCGTAAAGCGAAAATATTGCAATTGCCGGTTCCTTTAAGTTCCGGCATTTTTTATGTCCAATAATGAATCATTTTTTTCCGTTAAAAAAAATAATCAATTACTTTTGACAGATTAACAACCATTACGGGGATTTTTACAAAAGCTTGGAACGACCATCAGGAAATAACAGCATTAGCCTGGCAATTATGCTTTCGGGCCTGTTTCTACAGGTATTGATGATGAGTTCAATACAGCTATGTGCACAAAAATATAAAGTGAACCTTTATGCCCAGGAGCATGGCCTTCAAAACGAACTGGTAAAATCCATAGCTATCGACTCAATGGGATTGATCTGGGCTGCCACCGATTATGGCATCATGCATTTTAATGGCGAACGGTTCATCGAATTTGAAGAAAAACTTCCATCCAACTATATAAAATCGGTAATATCAACCCGCAGCGGAAGGTTATTCGTCAATTCCGACCTGGGGTTTGGTGAGATTAAATACACCGATAAAAAAACCGGATATGTGAATATTTTAGGCGGAGGAACAAACCCTTCCGATACCTTGCTTTGGTACCCCAAGCAATTGTTTGAAGACTCTAAACAAAATTTATGGTTTTCTGATAATTCGGCGGTTTATCGCTACAACAACGGGAAATTGCATCGTTATTATCTGGGTCCTGAAAATACAACCGGCAGCTATGTGCATTCGTTTTCCTTTGTCGAAAATGGTTTTACTCACCTCATCCTTGTGTCCTATACCGGAAATTTTTACAGATATGATTACCTCACGGATAAAATTTCGCCCATCGCAATGAATTACAACATTCATGACGTAACCGGTCTGCAAAAAATTTCTAACGGACATGTACTTATAGGATTTGGAAATAAGCTTGGCGAATTGTTTTTCAATCCTGATTCAGAGTGCCTGGGGTTTAATGTGCTCAGCTATGAAATTGATGCGTCATCGTTCCTGAAAAAGGAAGATGGGGCTGTTTTTATTGGCACATGGACCAAAGGATTGTGGGAAGCAAGTCTGAAAAACGGGCAGATAAAGCTTCATCAGGTGGAGGAAGTAAACATGCGTGGAGCAATAAATCAATTACTGCGTAATAATACCGGATACATGCTCGCCACCGATTATGGTATTCTTGTGCTTCAAAACCAGGAGTTCAGTTCGCCTTTCGACCGTATCAGCAATAAGTACATTCAGGATATTGAGACAGACATTTACACGGGCAGCATTGTTTTTACTGATGGAGAAAACATTTACAGTATTGATGAAGAAACCCTTGTTCCCCGGTTAATTTTTTCTTCTCCCGGATATCTCATCCTGCAGGTTTTACCCGATTACGGGGCGGTTTGGTTTTCTGACAACAGAGGTGTTATCCGCCGATTAACATCAGCAGGTGCTTCTATAGCATACAATTTGAGTGGTTATGGAGGTTCAATTTACAATATGATTTTTGATGCCGAGGGCAATATGTGGCTCTGCCAGGACAACCTGGCAGGTGTAATCAGGATTTCTCCGCGTGGTCAGATCAAGTTGATCGGGGCTGAACACGGTTTAAACACACAGGCAAATTTTGTAAAAAGAACACCATATCACCATTTATTGCTCGGAACAAATATTCCAGGGCAAAACCTTTTGTATTTCGATTCACTTAATGACACCATACTTAACATGAGTGTTTCATTTAACACAGATACTGATTTTCCGCCGGCAATAAATGATGCAGCATTCGATGAAAAAAAAGTGCTGTGGCTGGCTACAAATCAAGGGTTGTATAAACGAAAAGGCAATGAGGTTTCAAAGGTTGATCTGGAAAATATCAAGCAACCCGACATCAAGGCCATTGCCATCGACAAAGGCCAAAATATTTGGATTGCCTCCTCAACCGGAGTGAGTAAATTCGATGGCAGATACCTGATTCCTTTTGGACAGCAGGATGGCCTGCCCTCCAAAATTACAACGTACAGAAGTTTAGTCATTGATACCAAAAACCGTGTTTGGACAGGAACAATTGCCGGAATCGCATTCAGCTCCAACAAAAACGAACCGGCAATAACAACAAAACCCCAATTTATTTCTATCACCGAAAAAGGTATGCCCTTAACCAGTTATGAATACCAAAGTTTTAACAATCAGACCTATCTTGGTTTTAAGTTTGTAAGCACCGAGTATCCGACTGACGGGGTGAACTACATGGTGAAAATGAGCCGGAAGGATGAAGACTGGAAGCTGCTCATTGGGCGCAATGAAATTTACTACACCGATTTAAAGAAGGGGGATTATGAACTGCTGGTTAAAGCGCGGCAAAGAGGGAATTTTTTATGGAGCCAGCCACTGGTTTACAGGTTTTCTATCCACACGGTGTGGTATCAGAGCTGGATCACCTGGTCAGTTTTTGCCCTGGTTTTTATTGCATCGGTTTACCAGCTAACCAAATGGCGAAACCGACGACTGGAGTGGGAAAAAACAAAGCTCAACAGGTTGGTGCGCGAACGGACATCAAAACTCGAAGCCACAACCCGAGAAATTGAAGCCAAAAATAAACAACTCATTCAGGCCAAGGAAGAAGCAGAAAGGTCATCAAGAGCAAAGGCAGATTTCCTTTCAACCATGTCGCACGAAATCCGCACCCCGCTTAACGGAGTTCTGGGCATGATTGATATTCTGCAAATGGAGCATCCCCGGGAGGATCAGATGGATAAAATCGCTACCATGAAATTCTCAGCAGAAAACCTGCTGGCACTTATCAATGATATCCTGGATTTTAGCAAAATAGATGAAGGAAAACTACAACTCGAGCACATAGAATTCAACCTTCCACAACTGGCCACCAGCCTCAAAAAAGGCTTTGAACCGGCAGCAGCTTCAAAAAATGTAAAACTTTTACTTGAACAGGAAGGCGACATACCTGATTTTGTGATGGGCGACCCTGCCCGGTTGTCACAGGTACTTGGCAATTTACTCGGTAATGCCATTAAATTTACCGAAAAAGGCGAAGTGAAAATTCTTCTGAAAGGTGTTGATCTGAAAAATCAACTTACAGAGGTTACATTTTCAATCATCGACACCGGTATCGGAATTTCACACGATATGATCGACCACATTTTTGATTCATTCAGCCAGGCCAGTTCTGATACTACACGCAAATATGGTGGCTCCGGGCTGGGATTGGCTATTACAAAAAAATTGCTCGAAATCATGGGAACCCGTATCCAGGTAAAAAGTAAACTGGGAATAGGATCAGAATTCTCTTTTAAGATAAAATTTGAAAAATCTGATGGGAAAGATGTGGAATTACCTGACGAGGTTCAAAAAAAATCCACACGTAAAACACTGAAAGGAGTTAGAATTTTGCTGGTTGAAGATAACCAGGTAAACGCCAGGATTGCTACTCAGATTATGGAGAAATGGGGAATTAAAGTTGATGTTGCCGGAGATGGTCAGATGGCCATTGATAAATATAAACCCGAAAGGTATGATATGATATTTATGGATCTTCACATGCCAAATGTGGATGGCTTCGAGGCTACAAAGGCAATAAGGAAACAGGACAAAAAAATCCCCATTGTTGCGCTAACAGCAGCAATAAAAGTGCAGGACAAAGAAAAGGTATTGAAAGTGGGTATGAACGAATTTGTTTCCAAGCCATTTAAGCCGGCAGAATTACAATCTTTGATACAGAAATTTGCCCTCGGGGATGATGAGAATAATTCAAAATTAGCCAACAGGCCCGAATTTGAAAGCCTGAAAGGTTATCGTGTTTTGCTGGTTGAAGACAATGATATCAACATCAAAATTGCCAGTCAGTTCCTGGAAAAATGGGATCTCGAAGTGGAGGTTGCCAAAGACGGCCAAATTGCTGTAAGCATGTTTCATCCCGACAAATACCACCTGGTACTCATGGACCTGCACCTGCCAAACATGGATGGCTATCAGGCAACGGAGGCCATCCGGAAACAAGACCAAAACATTCCGATCATTGCGCTTACGGCTGCCGTAAAAATTCAGGAAAAAGAAAAAGTATTGGCCAGTGGTATGAACGACTTTATTTCGAAACCTTTTAAACCACGAGAGTTGTACAATAAAATTACAAGCAATCTGCTCAATGCCACCCTCAGAGCCGGTTAAATGCTGCTTGGATTATTCTCTTCAGATTTTTGGTTTCGCAAAAAAATTATACTTTAGCACCCCTTAAAAAAAGTTAAAATAAGGGTCTGGAGATAAACTTTTTATCATAGCTTCTCACATATTTTGAATTTAATCAACCACATACTGTCACATTTAAAAACTTTACAATGAAAAAACTTGTACTACTACTTTTCTTTGCATGCTTAACCGTATCCACTTTTGCACAGGGCTGGCGTCCTGGTGAGATGGAGATAAAAATTAAATTCGATTCCAGGATCGAAGCACAACAACTGCTCGAAATGAAATTGAACGGCGATTATTTTATCGATTACGCCGTTGTTTATGTTACACCATCTGAACTTGAGCTAATCCAGGCACAGCAATTCGATTTTGAGATTTTAATCGAAGATCTGAATGCACATTACGAAAACTTCTGGGATGCCAGGGTTGCTTATCACACCTACCAGGAAATCATAGACCTTGCAGATAGCCTTGCATTGCATTTCCCCAACATTTGCACAAAGCACGTTTACGGAAGTTCTTTGGGAGGACGACAGCTTGCAGCTCTTAAAATCAGCGACAATTCAGCTATCGACGAAAATGAAGCCGAAGTCATGTTCGACGGCGGCATTCACGGCGATGAAATTGGTGCCTCTGAAAATGTAATCCGCTTTGCCCGCGATCTCTGTCTGGATTATGGAACAGATCCTTATATCACGGAACTAGTTGATAACCGTGAAATCTGGCTTTACCTGATGGTGAATCCTGATGGCCGCGTAAACATGAGCCGTTACAACAACAATGGTGTTGACCTGAACCGCGACTGGGGCTACATGTGGGATGCCTGGGGCGGTAGCACCGGTGCTTATTCGCAGGTGGAATCCAAAGCTTTGCGCGCATGTTCTTTCGACAACCAGTTTGTGGTACACACCACCTACCACAGTGGCACCGAGTATATTTCATGCCCCTGGAGTTACCGTGCGAGCACACCCCCCGACATGGCTCACATCCTGCAACTGGCTGGCGTTTATGCTGATGTTTCAGGATATTCCAACATGGAATATGGCCAGGGAAACACCGGAATGTATGCCATTAATGGTTCCACCAAAGATTCAAACTATGGCGTGATGGGTTCCATTAGCTGGTCGATGGAGATTTCATACAGCAAGCAGCCCCCGGCCTCACAGCTCATGATGTACTATAATTACAACGTGCCCTCCATGCTCGCCATCATCGAGTATTCAGGTTACGGACTGGAAGGCGTGGTTACCGATGCCACCACCGGCGACCCCGTGGCAGCCGTAATTTTTGTGGACGACTACCTGCCCACCTTTACCGATCCCGAAGTTGGGGATTATCACAAATATGTCCTTGCCGGTACTTATGACATCCTTGTAAAAGCCAATGGATACGAAGACAAGCTGATCAGCGGCGTATCAGTTTCATCCATGTCGTCAACGGTAACTGATATCCAGCTCGACCCGCTGGAACACCAAAGCGTTTACCGGTTTATCAGTTCAAGGATCGAAGATAACAACCCCGGCGATGAAGGACATACCTGGAATGTGATCGGCCAGCCCGACAATCTGAACTATTCTATGGGCAAAGCCGGATGGGCTGTGTTGGATATGTTTGACATAATTTTCGATGGTGCCGGTCCGGACGTTATGGTCTTCGAAGGTGATGCTTCAGCCGAAGGATTTACCTTTTACGCCGGTGAATCGATGGACGGCCCATGGCATTCAATGGGAACCGGAACCGGAACTTCTGAGTTTGATTTTGCAGCCTGTAATATCAGCGAAGCAAGATTTTTCAAAATTGAAGATGATGGTGATGGCCCTGCAAGCGGTAATGATGCAGGTTTCGATTTGGATGCCATCCAGGCGCTGAGTTCACTCACCGGCCCATACCTCATCATGGATGGCTATGTGATTGATGATGCTTCAGGAAATAATAACGGCTACCTTGATCCGGGTGAAACCGCCGATTTTATTGTAACCCTCAAAAATGTTGGAACCGAAGATGCAATTGGCATTTCAGGTACATTTTCCACTGAGGATGAATATATCAATGTTTTAACAACCGATCCTCAGGTCTTTGGAAATATCGCTGTAAACGAAAGTGCTGAAGCCACATTTACAGTTTCAGCCGAAGAGGACGCGCCTGCCGGACATACCTCAACAATCGATTTTAATTACGAGGGAACAAACATTGCTCCTGCTACAAAATACATCCAGGTGCCATTCCCTGATTATTGCTACCCAACAGCAAATTGTAGCTGGGGAGATGGTTTTACCGGTTTTCAACTGGAAGACATCAACAATATGAATAATGGCTGTAGTAACGATAATGGCATCGAAGGCTATGGCGATTTCACCGATATGTCAACCGATCTCGAACCCGGCCAAACCTATGAAGTTGGATTCCAATCGGGATACAGCGATCAGGATGTTTGCCTCTGGATCGATTTCAACATGAACAAACAATTTGATGATGAGGAAAGGCTGGTCACTGATTTAAATCTGTCAAACTCAGGACAGACATACACAACTACAATCGAAATTCCCGATGATGTTATGCCAGGTGAAAAACGCTTGAGAATTCGTGCCAACTGGCAAAACTCAGCTATGGATCCTTGTGCAAGCTGGTCTTACGGCGAAACCGAAGATTACACCATTAACATTACCGGAGACATTTTACAAGCTGGTTTTTATGCTGATGAAACGTGGATTTGCCACGGAACAGAGGTTCAGTATCACGATAATTCATTGGGAAATATAACTTCATGGTACTGGGAATTTCCAGGCGGAACACCCGAAACTTCCACCGAAGAAAATCCACTGGTGACCTACGAATCACCCGGCATTTTTGGCGTTACCCTCACCGTTAGCGATGGCACAAACCAAAGTACAGAAGCCATGCTCGAATATATGATGGTGTTGGATGATCCAACACTTCCTGATACCCCGGCCGGTGAAACCCAAATGTGTCAGGATGCGCCTGATTGCGATTATTACACCAATCCGGCAAATTGTACCGACTGGTACTGGGAAATGGTTCCTCCAACCGCTGGAACTATGGTTCAAAATGGCCCGGTAATCACCGTTGACTGGAATCCTGATTTTGCCGGTGATGTTCAGATCATGGTTGCAGGCATGAATATTTGCGGACAGTCTTCTATGTCAACACCAATTGACATTACCATTGAGCCTATGCCTGAACCTGCTGGCAGCATAACAGGTTTGAACGATGTATGCCAGGGCTGGTCAGAAATCTACACCATTGACGAAATAGCTTTTTCAGATGATTACGAATGGGTACTTGAGCCTGTTGAAACCGGTACGATAGATGCAAATGCTGTTGAATGCGCAATTGCTTTTAGTGAAGATTTTGATGGTGAAGCAATATTGAAAGTCAGGGGAGTAAACGATTGTGGAGAAGGAGACTGGTCTGCTGAGTTCAACATTTACGTAAATATCTGCAGCGGTGTTTTTGATGGCGCAACACAGCTCACTACAAATATTATCCCCAATCCAAGCAATGGAGTTTTTGAAATTGAACTCAATGATGTATCCGAAAAATCACTGCATTTAGAGGTGTTCAACACATCCGGCGAGGTGGTTTATCAAACGGATTACACCGGAAATTCAGTTCAGGATATCATTCCGGTAAACCTTCAAAATTATTCATCCGGAGGTTATTATTTAAAAATTTCAGGTTCAACAACTTTGATCACCAAAAAAATTCTGATCAATAAGTAAACCTTTCAAAAATATTGCATCTCATTAGAGGTAGGGCAGTTAAATTCGGCCCTGCCTTTTCATGTTTAACTTAACTACTTAACAAATTTCACAATGAAAAAATCGCTACTACTAATCCTAACTATCGTTTTCTCGATTGCTCTCTTTTCACAGGAAAAGCTGATCATCCGTTTCGATCAGCCGGATGAAAGAATCCTGAAAGAATTTTCCCAGCCTCAATTTGATGTAGCTGCTCACAATCCGGGAGTATATCTCGATCTGGTGGTTACACCACAGTATTACGATGAATTGATAAACCGTGGTTTTGATGTTGAAATCGTGAATTCGACCACGCAAATGGCCGCCAATCTTGGTGATGTGGACGACATAAATGGCTATCGTACCTATGATGAGGCCGTGGCCGAACTGCAACAAATTGCCGCCGACAATCCTGATATTTGTATGTTGCTGGACATCGGCGACAGCCAGGGCAAACAATATTTTAATGCCGGCTATGGTAACTATAGCGACTACCAGTACGATGTGTGGGCGTTGAAAGTTTCGGATAATGTGGAGGTGGAAGAAGACGAGCCGGCGGTTTATTATTTCGGCGCCCACCATGCCCGCGAGCCGCTCAGCACCGAAGTTACTTTTTATGTGTTAAACCACATCATTGATAATTATGGAACCGATCCCCAGATCACCGAAAATGTAAACACCAAAGAAATCTGGTTTGTGCCCATCGTAAATCCTGATGGCCATGCAGTGGTGTTGAATCAGATCGACCTGAACTGGCGTAAAAATATCCGCGACAACGATGGCAACGGACAATTGACCCCCGGCTATTGGCAATACCCTGATGGTGTGGATCCCAACCGGAATTACGGATGGGAATGGGGTGGAAACGGAGCATCCGGAGATCCTTCCGACCAGACCTACCACGGCCCTGAAGCTTTTTCAGAACCTGAGGTGCAGGCTATCCGCGACCTGATGGAAGCCGGGCAGTTTGTTGCCGGAATCTCCTATCATACCTATAGCGAGTTGGTGCTCTGGCCCTATGGATACAGTTCCAGTGCCCCGGCCCCGGATCTGGCTGCGATGGCTGATTTGGGAACCATGATGGGAGAAGCCATTCCAGGCCTTTATGGTGGGCACTACACCCCTCAGGTTGCATGGGAGCTTTACCCGGCTGCGGGTGTTACTGATGACTGGGCTTATGGAAATCATGGCATCTTCTCTTACACAGTTGAACTTGCAACTGAGTTTATTCCTCCTGCTAACCAGGTTTACCAGGTTGTCGAAGACAATCTTGAAGCGGCAATGATCCTGCTGAACCGTATTAATTATTCAACGCTTACGGGGCATGTTACCAATGCCTCCACAGGCGATCCGGTGGTTGCAATCATACACATTGATGAAATTGATAACTCAGGAGCTTACAGGGAGCCCTACAAATCAAGCGAAGATTTCGGATCCTATTACCGGATGCTGATGGATGGAACTTACACCGTTACTGTTTCGGCGTTTGGATATATTTCACAGACTTTTGAAAATGTGGAAATCACCGATGACGGCCAAACTATTCTTGATGCGCAACTTGTGCAATCAGAAATTATTTCTGTTTCAGGTACGGTTACGGATGCCGATTCGGGCGATCCCATCGAAGGTGCTGAAATTGCTGTACTGAATACGCCTGTCGATCCAGTTTATTCTGATGAGAACGGGTTATACCAGATTCCTGAAATATTTGAAAACACTTACACATTTAAAGTATATGCCCAGGATTATGCAACCCATATCGAGGTTGTAACCATCGACCCTCAAAACAATGTTGTTGATTTTGAATTGATGGAAAGTTTTGCCATCAGTTTTGAGTCAGGGACTTTTGAGCCAGGTTGGGAAATGGCTGGTAATGCTGACTGGGTTATTGATAACTCTGAAGCATGGGACGGCTCATATTCCGCAAAATCAGGAAACATTGGCGACCAATCTACCACCGAAATTTATTATACCCTTGAAGATGGTATGGCCGGACAGATTTCCTTCTATCGTAAAGTATCTACCGAATCCGGGTATGATTATCTCCAGTTTTATATCGACAACCAATTGCAGGATGAATGGGCAGGTGAGCAGGATTGGGAAGAATTTATTTATAACGTTCCCGAAGGTACACACACCTTTAAATGGGTTTATGAAAAAGATTATTCCGTGAGTAATGGCGACGACTGTGCCTGGATTGATTACATCACTTTCCCGCCGGCAGCTGCGCTCAATGCTACAGCAGGACCAAATGCCGAGATGTGCGCAGATGAAGATTATCAGTGCAACGGACAAGCAGCATTTTATGAAACAGTGGAATGGACAACCTCCGGCGATGGCGAATTTTCTGATGCATCAATCCTCGATCCTGTTTATACTCCGGGAACCATTGATATACAAACAGGAATGGTTACTTTAATACTAACTGCATACGATGGTGGTGGAAATGAAGATAGCGACGATTTGGAACTTACGCTTATGCCTATGCCTGCACAGGGAACCGAAATTTCAGGAGCTGATCAGGTTTGTGCCGGAAACGCCGAAACATACACCTGCCCCGAAATTGCGGATGCCGATGACCACGAATGGGTGCTTACACCCGAAGAGGCCGGCTTAATTGAGGTGCTATCACAAAATGAGATTATGGTTGACTGGGCCGAAGGGTATTTTGATGAGGCTGCTCTCAAAGTAAGAGGCGTTAATGATTGCGGTTATGGTGAGTACTCACAGGAGCTGATCGTTTCGGTTGAAGATTGTACTGGTTTTGGTGAACTGAAAATAGACGGTTTCGAGGTTTATCCGAATCCGGCAAGCGATTTTATCAGCCTTAATTTTGCTGATGAAAACTCCTCAAACATTGAAGTTTTGATTTTGAATAACCTTGGCGGGATAGTTTATCAAAATTCATTTGAAAACGGGAACAACATTTCTATAAATATCAGCGACCTGGAAGAAGGTTTGTATTTTGTGAAGGCTGTTGCTGGTGAAAACCTTTACCTGAGAAAGGTTATTATTAAATAACCGGGTAGGGAAAAAATCCGGACAATCCGACTGGTGCGGGATTCATTTCAAAAATTTTTGGGATTGATATCCCGCTTAACGGTTTTAATCATCAAACTAACAAATCATCAAATTTTACCAGGTTCTAAACAACTTTAAATCAGGTGAT
>CAYNDN010000003.1:28273-35024 GCA_964395075.1 uncultured Lentimicrobiaceae bacterium
TTTTATTTGCTTTAGAGGATTTAAAACCCCTTTAGCAAGTACATTTGTCGCTTTTAAACATCAAATCTTAATTCAATAAATATTTAATTAAATCATTAACTTCATGAAAAAAGCTACAGCATTACTACTTTCTTTTATGTTTTTGATTATGGCTTCTGTTTCTTTTGGACAGGATAAAAAGCCCGAAAGAAAACAACTCTACGAAAACGGTGTATATCAGCCGTACGAAGTACTCGACACACGCGTTGACAATATGAGATACTGGCGTAAAGCTGCCGAATTGGGCCTTACTCCGGTTGAGATGGACCATGTTATTCCAAAAGCCATCGAAAAGAGCAGCAGAATCTCTGCAAAAAGCGTTTGGCGCGAAGACTCTCCTGACGTTCCCGTAACCGATGAGAATTCAACACAAAGTGAAAATTCAATTTTTGTGGACCCTACTGATCCTGATCACGTACTCCAATCCAACAACTCAACCCAGAATCCGGTAGGTTCACTTTATGGTGCCAACTACTTCTTTTCGTATGATTTTGGTGAAACCTGGGGTGGTTCCGTTCAGGGAGCCGGCGGGGGAAACTCCGGCGACCCGGCAACTGCAATCAGTTTAACCGGCCGTCAGTATATTGGTTTTATCCACAATAATTATGGCCAGGGTGTTTCTTATTCTGATGACGGCGTAAACTGGACATCGGTTATTGCAGATGCCGGAAGCGGATCTTCAATTCTCGATAAAAACCACATGTGGATCGATAACAGCCCAACCAGCCCTTACGAAGGTAATATATATTCTGCCTGGACTGATTTCGGTGGCCCCAACGATTCAGATATCGAAATTGTTTACTCAGATGATAACGGCCTGAGTTATTCTAACGCTGTTAATATTAGTTCACAGCTCAATGCCGGTAGTCATAACCAGGGTGTTAATATTGAAACCGGCCCCGACGGGCAGGTTTATGCTGTTTGGGCCATTTACGACAGTTGGCCTTCAGATGAATCAGCAATGGGATTTGCAAAATCACTCGACGGTGGCGCAACCTGGGAAGCTCCTTCACGGATCATTTCCAATATCCGTGGTATCAGAACCTCAGAAACATCAAAAAATCACCGTGTAAACTCATTCCCGGCTATGACCTGCGATTTAAGTGGTGACGGAACATTATATGTGGTTTGGTCAAATATTGGTGTGCCTGGTGTAAATACCGGAAGCGATATTGATGTTTATATGATCAAATCGAGCGATGAAGGTGAAACCTGGAGCGATCCGATTCGTGTTAGCCAGGATGAGCCCGGACAGGGTAATGAATCTTATTTCCCGTGGATCACCTGTGACCCTGTTACAGGCGCGCTGAGTGTTATTTTTTACGACGACAGAGAATTGAGCAGCAACCAGGCCGAAGCATGGTGTGCAAACTCATTTGATGGCGGTGAAACCTGGGAAGACTTCCGCGTGAGCGATGTAGCTTTTACTCCTTCACCAATCCCCGGCCTTGCCGGCGGCTACATGGGCGACTACCTTGGAATCAGCGCCCGCGATGCGAGGGTTTATCCCGTTTGGGCCGATAACCGTGGTGGTTACATCATGACTTACACCTCACCTTACGAAACCAACAGCCTGCCGCGTCCGGTTGATCTTACTTCAGCCGTTACTTTCGAAACCGGTGCTGTTGATCTGACCTGGGAAATGGAAGAAGTTCCCGGATTCCAGTATTTCATCGTTTATCGTGATGATTTTGAAATTGCACAAACAACTGATAAATTTTATACAGACAACCTGCCTGATTATGGCATTTACAAATACAAGGTTACTGCTTTCCATGACGAAGGCGAATCTTCAGGTCCTTCAGCTAGTGTGCAGTGGGGCGATGCCCACGTAGCCGTCGAGCCAGCAGAGATCATCGAAAACATCGATCTGATGAGCCAGTCAACACGCACAGTTACCGTTGAAAATGTGGGTGAACTTGAGTTGATTTATGAAGTTTCAGGAACAACAGAGCCCATTAATTATGATGGAACAGATGAATACTGCATTCCCTCTGCAAATTGTTCGTTTGGTGATGGTATTACTTCTTTCGCAATGGCCGATATCAGCAACCTCAGTAGCGGTTGTAGCGCCAATGGCTATGGCGATTTTACTGATATGAGTACAGAACTCCAGTTAGGAAATGAATATGAAATTACACTCGCCACTGGATACAGCTCACAGTACGTAAATATCTGGATCGATCATGATAAAGATGAAGAATTTGAAGCCGACGAATTAATTCTTGAAGGATTCGAACTATCAAACGCTGGACAAAATTATACAACTACGGTTACCCTCCCTGACGACTTCCAGAGCGGTGAAACCCGCATGCGTGTAAAAGCCGAATGGCTGGATGTTCCCACAGATCCCTGTGAAGACATGAGCTATGGCGAAACAGAGGACTACACCGTAAACATTTCAGGGTGGATGTATCTCGATCGTTTTGTGGATACACTGAATCCTGGTAACACCAATACATTTGAAATACTCTTCGTTTCTGATGATTTAACGCAAGGCACCTATTATGGAAATGTTAAAGTTGAATCAAACGACCCAGATGCCCCGGAAGTAAATATTCCGGTTACACTTAACGTTGGTGACGGATTCCCGCTGGCAATCAACGTTTCAGCTAATCCATCCACCATCTGTGTTGGCGAAAGCAGCCAACTCGAAGCTAACCCATCAGGTGGTACTGGTGCTTACACCTATTCCTGGACTTCCGACCCTGCCGGATTTACATCAACAGAAGCTGACCCGATGGTTATGCCTGAAGAAACCACAACTTATTTTGTTGAGGTTGACGATGGTGAAACTGTTGTTGAAGGCCAGGTAGTGGTTACTGTTGATCACATGCCGGAACAAGCAGCAATGCCCCAAGGCGAAACCGATATGTGCTTGGGTGTTTTTGAAACTGTTTACCAAACCGATGGAGCACTCGGAGCTGATTCATATTTGTGGATTATCGAACCTGCTGAGGCAGGATTTTACCTGTCAGGTGATTTAACTGTAACAATTACCTGGAACGAAGAATACACAGGACCTGTAACCCTCAGTGTAATCGGTATTAACGACTGTGGTGAAGGTGAAATGTCTGATGAACTCGAAATTTTGATACACGAACTTCCTGAAGTTGAACTTGGAAATGATATGACTGTTTGTGCCAACGAAATCATCACACTTGATGCCGGAAATACCGGAGCCACTTTCATGTGGTCAACCGGCGAAACTTCACAAACCATCCAGGTGGATACCACAGGAGTTGGAATTGGTACAGTTGAAGTGTGGGTTGAAGTTACCGATGCCAATACATGCGCATCTGCTGACACAATCACCATCCAGTTTGATGATTGCACAGGTATTTCTGATTATGTTGATCAGTGGCGTGTTGATGTTTTTCCAAATCCATCAGATGGCGTGTTTAGTGTAGACATTAAATCACTGAGTACTTCACCGATTTCTGTAACACTTTTCGATACATTTGGCAAAGAAGTTTACAGTAAAGATAACATCAGTATTAACGGTTCACAAGCAATTGAACTGAATTTGAACAGCAAACCGGAAGGCATATATCTTCTCCATATAAAAGGAGATGGTATAAATATGATCCGAAAGCTAATCATACAGAAATAGATTCAAGCCGATTGATTATGGAAAGCCGCAAAAGTGTAAAATAAATTTACATTTTGCGGCTTTTATTTTTTGTTTGTGTATAATAAATTTACCTATTGCGTGATGAAATGAAAAATAATTTGCCTTTTGGTTGATTTCGTTAATTTTATTTATTACATTTGTGGCTCTGTTTGATATTCGAGATACCAGTAAAAATTCGTTAAATACCAAAATATTATGAAAGCTTTTTATTTATTCACGATGTTGTTGTCCGTGCTCTTCATGGGTAATCTTACGGCACAAAGCAGCTTCCGGGTTAGCGAACAGGAATCTGCTAAATCCATTGAAATTAAAAGAATCCTGGACCAGTATTACCAAAACCAGCTACTCGATAATGATTTGCCTCCCGGATGGGAATTTTCAACTTCTGACAAAGTGCATATCATATCTGTTTGGCTTACATCGTACCCTAATTTATGTGATGTTCCAATTGAGCCCGGCGATTACATCGGTGTGTTTTACATTGATGATAATGGCGAGGAAGCCTGTGGTGGTGCCGCAATGTGGACCGGCACAGAGAATGTTGCATTGGTTGCTTATGGTGATGATACCTATACAACTGAAAAAGATGGGTTTGATCCCTGGGAAACCATGACCTGGTACGTTTACTCATATTCCCTTGGCGAGGAAGTGTTTCCTGCTGCCCCGTATTACGCTTCAGGCTATAATTCAAACAATAAGTTCGCATCAGGTGGGCTTTCAATTGTGGAAGAACTGGAATATTTTTACGAAAACGATATTGTTATTCCTGCCGGATGGAGCGGCCTTTCGAGTTTCACAAAAGCCAGCTTTTTCCCGGCACTCATAACAAATGTGCTTTCACCCATTTCCAGCGAACTGGTGCTTTTGCAGGATATGGAAAAACTTTATTATCCCGGTGCCGGAATTAATACAATGTTTGTATGGACAAACGGCAAAGGATATAAAATTAAACTGACCGATGAAGCTTTGCTCCCCATGATGGGTTGCCCTGTTGACCAAACCAATGTTAGTTTAAACGCCACCTGGAATATTTGTCCGGTGCTTAGCAAATGCAATGTACTTGTTTCGGATGTTTTTAATCCCATACTTAACAATCTTATTGTAATCAAAGAAATTGGAGGGAACAGGATTTTTTGGCCCGATATGGGCGTACAAACCTTATTTGTGCTTGAGCCCGGCCGGGCATATTATGTAGCCGTAACTCAAAATACATCCATCACATACAGCGATTGCCAGACGTATAAAAGCCATCCGGAAGCTCTTGAAAACACCCTTATCAACAATACGCCCTGGAATACGCCCACTGAAACCGGTTCATCGCACACCATAGCATTCCCTTATGAAGTGTTGCAGAGCATGAATGCCGGTGATTATTTAGCCGCATTTAATTTAAATGGTGTTTGTGTTGGAATGTCACAAATTATAAATACCTCCGAAACCCTCCCGCTTACAGTTTATGGGGATGATCCTTTTACACCTGATGCTGATGGCATGCAGGATGGTGAAAAAATTTTGTTCAGGGTTTATGCCCCGGATGAAAATGGAACATCAGAAGCAGTCCTGACTTTCGATGGAAATTATGATCAGGCAAACGGATTGTATGCAGATAACGGACTTTCGGTGGTTTCATCCATGAAGTTTTCCGCTACAGGTCTTAGCGAAATTGGTGAGGGTGCTTTTGAGATATTCCCCAATCCGGCCGAAAATATTCTAAATATCAGGATGAATTCAAATGCAACCTATAAAATTTGCCTGCTTAATATGAATGGGCAACAAGTATTAAATGATGTGTTTACCGGCGAAACTGCTTTAGATGTAGCCCATCTTGGCAGGGGAGTTTATTTTGTAGAAATATTTAATGACTATTCAAAAACCACCGGTAAGCTGGTTTTGAAATAAGTAAATGTTTTTTTGTTCAACAAGCCCTTGCTGCCTTTCAGCAAGGGTTTTTTATTATTGGATTAATCATTTGCCCATCAACATAATTCCTTAAGTTCTTTAACTTTGCCGGGAAATTGCGGAAAGTGAAAAATGTCATCAAACAATCTACTTCTATTATGAAAGGCACCGGATTAACTGCTCACTTCATTTTAATTGCCTTATGGTTTATTCAGGGAATACCATTGTTTTCAGAAAAGGGATTAGCTCAAAATTCCAATGAACTTAATCAGGATAGCGAGAACAGATTTAACCATGTAATTTCCGGCACAGCCACCTTCATGCCCAACGGTGTACCCTTCGAAGGGCTTAAAATCAGTTTTTCAGATGTTGGCGAAACCACTGTGGGTGCTGACGGAACGTATAGTATGGAAGTGCCGCGGCACTGGAGTGGATTTGCCACACCCTATCTCTGCGCCGCCGGTGGTTACACTTTCAATCCTCCCCAAGTAGAATACGTTGATGTAAGATTTGATTTTCCTAATGAGAATTATACCGGGGAAGCAACGACTACTTATTCCATATCCGGCAGGTTTTATGATAAAGATACCGGTGATCCTTTGGCCAATACAGAGATAAAATTTAATCTTACCGGTATTAATCAGGCTGATGAAATGTATATTACAACCAATGCGTTTGGCGAATACAGTTTTGAAAAGCTACCCTGCTGGGGAGATACCCTCGACCCGTTTTTGAATGGCTACTATTATTTTGAACCGGTAAAAAGGGGATATGCTGATCTCAGTGCGGATTTAACCGACCAGGATTTTGAGGTGATAAATTATGAATATCCCGTTCCACCCGAATGGGAAACCATAAACACCGGGTCTTTTGCTTTTATTTCCATCGAAAAAACCTGCGAACCGGATATTTGCGGGAACGCTATTGAAATAGGTGATTTACTGGGTGTTTTTTATACAGATGATAATGGCCACTTAAAGTGTGGAGGATATACCAGATGGCAGGATGAAACAAACGGATTTATCAGTGCACATGGCGACGATAACACCACACCTGAAAAAGATGGCTTTTCGGGAGGAGAACCATATACCTGGATGATTTATTCCTATGATGATCAAAAGTCCAGTCCTGCCTCCGTTGAGTTGGTCTCGGGCAATAATGCTTTTTTGGCCTGGGTCT
>CAYNDN010000004.1:0-3541 GCA_964395075.1 uncultured Lentimicrobiaceae bacterium
TTTTTATGGAACGATAATAAATGTTATTAAATGCTAATTTTTAACACCCCACCTGACAGGTTTGGAACCCACCTTTGATCAAAGTTTATCTCATAATGACGGACTGTTCAGCGAAAACGGTCTTTCAGCTATCACCGGATTTAAAGTTACAAGCGGGATTTCTGAAAACAGTTTCAGCAATGCTGTTAACATTTACCCCAATCCCACATCAGGGAAATTCAGTATTTCGGGATTGCCAACCGGAGCCAAAATGAAAATTTCGGATGTGCAGGGTATGGTAGTCTTTACAAGTAATACAACAACAGATAAAATGCTGAACCTTGATCTGGGTGTTTATCCGGCAGGTGTGTATCTTATCAGTGTGGAATACCAGAACAAAAACGCTTTTCACAAACTCATTCTTAAATAAACGGAGGATTACATCAGCCGGCAATGCCTCTTTGCCGGTTAAACCCGGAGCGAAATCTCCGGGTTTTTTTGTCTGGCAGATACTGTAGGATCGGCTTTGTGCAGGATTGTTATTTGTTGTGGTGCGTTTTTTATTCATTTTTCAGCAACAGTTCATTAATTCATGAAATCATTTGGTATTTATCTTTAAGCGCTGATCGATTTCCCGTTACACAAAATGTATTATTTGGTTTATTAACGTATCCCCAGGGGAAAGTTATAAACCTCTATAATTCAAGAAAATTTTAGAAGAAAAATAATCATTGGGAATAGGCCAGGTTAAATCTTTGTCATAGCCATTTACAAGATTATTCAACAGTAAAACTTATATTAGTAAATGAAAACGAAGCAGATATTGAATCAATAATACAGAATTTGGACTCCATTGGTTTTAGATGAAATCCTTAAAGAGTCAATTATAAGTTGAAATTTTATCACCATAATATTAATTTTAAAATCATATTTCATGGTAGTTTTTATCCCTTGATATGTGTCCCGAAGGTAATGAAACGGAGTGAGAGCGAAGCGGAGAAGTTAATATCCTTTGCCGTTACAATTCGCCATTCCATTCTTTATAGAATTCATCAAGAAACTGTTCCATATATTTATGTCTGTGTTCAGCCATAGTTTTTCCAGTATGAGTATTCATTCTGTCTTTAAGTAAAAGAAGTTTTTCATAAAAATGATTGAGTGTTGGAGCATTGCTGTTTTTGTATTCTTCCTTAGTCATATTCAGATTTGGTTTAATATCAGGATTATAAATTTCTCTGCCTTTATGTCCACCATGAAATTTAGAATCCGCAATATCATGAAGCAATGCTCCAAGTTCAACTACGAAATTATCAACATCTTCATTTTGAGCAATATGTTTAGATGATTTCCAAACACGATAAATATGCCACCAATCATGACCGCCTTCGGCATCAGATAAAACTTCTTTTACGAAATCTATGGTTTTTTGAATTACAGTTTCTTGATCCATATTATTTAAAGATTAGCAGAATTATATAAAGTTAGCGATTGGCAAAGGAAATTAATTACACATAACGTTCCGGCGATATGACACCGTTGCCGGTCACCTCAAAATCCTTCTCAAAAAAAGGGCTCACCACACCGCAGTTGCGGTGCTCGTCATTGGCCAATGTAATTTTGGGCTTCCTCATTCTTAGTGTGTTGCTCTTTTTGTTAGGCCGCTAATATAAGGAATTTTTAAATTTGAATGATCTAAAATTCGTCTAATTAGTTCAATTAGACGATGATAAAGAATACGCTTGCGGATTTGAGGATTCTCATCACCAATTTTAAAGCTATCCTCAAATAGACGGAGGATTACAAAAGCCGGCCATAGCCCCTTGGCAGGCAGAACCCGGAGCTTTTGTTCCGGGTTTTTTATAACCAATAAAGCCAAAAACGGCACATAATTTAAATCCATTCTTGATTATACAAATGTAAATATGTTTACTTTTGAAAATGTTTTAAAAAGTGGGCAGCACCATGCTAATTTTATTGACTATGATAAACCATTTACATAGATTAAATTCAATAAGTATTAATTAAATTAACTGTTATGAAGCGAATTACTTTACTCACCTTCATGCTATCTGTTTTCTTTTCGGGGATGTTGATGGCCCAGGTGAGCGCCCCGGCAGGCAGTTCTGAGTTGCAGGAACGCCTTGCTACCGTGGCACAGCACAAAGTAGAAATCGGGGAGTCTCAACCCGACCTTTCTGATGCAACACGAAACGACTACTGTATTCCATCTGCTGACTGTAGTTTTGGTGATGGTTTTACAGATTTTATGTTTGCCGGTATCGAAAACCCCGGAAGCGGATGCAGCCCCGACGGATACGGTGATTATACCGATATGCAGGGTACAGCTGAAATCGGGATGTCGTACACGGCCTCCTTCCAAACAGGATACTCCGATCAGATGGTGAGTATGTGGATCGATTTCAATAACGACTCCACTTTTTCAGACATGGAGCGAATCCTTACCGACTTCAACCTGGCAGCAGCTGGAACGATGTATGAAGTTGAAATCACGATTCCCGGAAACGGATTTACAGGAGTTCACCGCATGAGAATTGGTGCCAACTGGATCGACCCCTCATCACCAGACCCATGTGCTGCACTGACCTATGGCGAATGGGAAGACTATCACATAGAAATTACCGGCGAACCGATCAGCTATAATGCCATGCTGGGATCTATAGATATGGCTTCGGTTATGCTTGCCGGTGATGTTACACCAATGGCAACTGTTATAAACATGGGCATGGAAACAGTAAGTTTCCCGGTTACCATGACCGACCTTACCGGAGGTTATACCTCCACAGTTCAGGTTGAAGACCTTGGAATGGGTGCTAGTGTTCAGGTTGAATTCGACACATGGACAACCGAAGTTGGCGCCTACGATATTGAAATTTGTACCGGGTTGGACGGCGATGAAATTCCTGACGATGATTGCCAGTCGATGACAATTGCATTCTCCGACCAGCCACGCCAAAAAGTAGTTGCTGAGTTCTTTACCGGCACGTGGTGAGTCTTCTGCCCGTATGCAGCTTTGGGTTTGGACCAACTGCATCCCGAATACATTGAAAACCTTGCAATAATTGCATGGCACAATGGCGATGAATTTGAATTCCCCGAAGGTATGGTTCGTGATGGTTATTACAGCATTACCGGTTATCCCACCGTTTGGTTCGACGGATGGCAAAGTGTTGTTGGCGGATACCAGCCAAGCAGCTATCCTTATTATGTTCCTGTAATGGACGAACGTGTTCCTTATCCTTCTAATTTTGAAGTAATGTTTGACATACACAATGTTGATGGAACCAACCTTAATGTTGAGTCCACAGTTGAAATTAAAAACGGCAACAACTCCGAAAACCTCGCTGTGTTTGTTGTTCTTACAGAAACTGACCTTGAATCTCCGGGCAATGAAAACCAAAATTTCGTAGCTCGAAACGTTTACCCCGATGGCATGGGTATGCCCGTTGATTTTTCAACACAAACCAGCGTAACCTGGGAAACTGCTGTGACCATAGAAGATGACTATGTTCTTGAAAACTGCGAAATTGTTGTTTTCATCCAG
>CAYNDN010000004.1:3551-5296 GCA_964395075.1 uncultured Lentimicrobiaceae bacterium
GGAATGCGCAAGAAACCATCCGGAAAAAGTGAGTTTCATCCAGAACATGGACACCAAAGAAATCTATCAGGGCGACAGTAAAATGGCTTATGAAATTGTGGGTTACGAAGAATTAACCACTGCAGCCGGTTTAACCGTTTTTCCGAATCCGGCTAACGGACGCGTAAACATAAAAGCTGCTTCAGAAATCGAAATGGTTCGTGTTTTTAACCATGTCGGACAATTGGTTTACAGAGTTGAAGGTTCTTCAAACATTATGAATCTCAACACAAATGGTTTCGAACCGGGCATGTATATTTTTAGGGTTCAAACCAAAAATGGATCATACATTGAATCCATTGTTTTACTATAAAGATTTAGTTTATTTTTTGATATAAACCGCAGGACAATATCTTGCGGTTTTTTGGTTTTAAAATAAAAACAGTTGAAACCTCAAACAACTCTAGCTGCTTCAACGATGATATTTTTCAACTGATCAGCCGAAAAGGGTTTGGCCAGATAATGTGTGCAACCGTTTGCCAGGAATTCTTTCCGGTGTCCTTTCATCGCATTTGCTGTAACTGCTACAATTGGGATATCAGAAAAACCATTGAGCAGCCTGATCTGCTTTGCAGTTTCCATTCCATTTGGGCCGGCACCCAGATTTATATCCATAAGTATGACATCAAATTTATTATCGAGGGCCTGTTGGATGGCTTCATTGCCGTTTATTGCCGTTTTTACAGAACACCAGTTTTTAAGGGTATAAACGATGTGTTTCCGGTTTATATCGTCATTTTCAACGATAAGTACCCGGGGTGTTGTGTTGTGGTTTTTCAATACAGGCTCTTGAGTTGGTAATGTATCAGCATTAGCTAAACCGTGAGCACGGGAAACTTGAACAGGAATTTCAATCCTGAATTCAGAACCCTTATTGACTTCACTGTTTGCGATAATCCGGCCGTTCAAAAGTTCTACATATTTTTTGCATATAGTCAACCCCAGTCCAGCCCCTTCAAATTGCCTGTCGTGACCTTCGCTACCCTGCCTGAATTTATCAAAAATATGCTTGAGTCGTTCTTCATCAATGCCGATACCTGTATCCGAAACTGAAACTTTGAACCAGTAGTTTCCATTTTCTTTTTCTACAATTGCTTTTACCTGCACAGTTCCTTCACTGGTATATTTTATGGCATTGTCTATCAGGTTGTTCAGGAGGTTAACCAGCACTTTACGGTCTGTAATGATGTAATCAAAATCCGAATCTGTTTCGCCGGTTAGCAGGAGGTCTTTTTTAAATGCACTTGCCCGGTACAGGACTATAGCTTCATCAACAAATTCTTCAGTTTTTATTTTATCCTGCACCAGTTGCATGTTGTTTGATTCGATAATGGAGAGGTCGATGATTGAGTTGAGTGTGTTGAGCAGCCTGGTACCACTGGTATGCACAATATCAGCCATTTCACGATAAACCTCATCGTAAATTTCGGTGCGTAAAACTTCGGTAAAACCAAGTATCCCGTTTAACGGGGTTCTCAGTTCATGACTCATGTTGGCCAGAAAAACAGATTTTAACCGGTCACTTTCTTCAGCTTTATCTTTTGCAACAAGTAGCTCTTCACGGCTGTTTAATATCTCTTTGTTTTTTTCATCAAGTGCAATATAAGCGGCTTTTTTTTCTTTAGTTTGCCTAAAGAGGATTAAAAGTATAACCAGGATGATTAGAAATGCTGTCCCGCCCAGCATCAGCATCGTTCGTTGCCTGG